>JAAYQS010000218.1 GCA_012519155.1 Clostridiales bacterium | reverse complement strand
TTTGAAAGAACAATCTTTCAACAATGCAAAGCATTGATAAATCTGGTGATTATGGCGTAGAGGAAACACTCCTTTCCATTCCGAACAGGACAGTTAAGCTCTATAGCGCCGATAGTACTGCATGGGGAACTGTGTGGGAGGGTAGGACGTTGCCAGGTAAGATTATGTAAGACATAGACTATTGTTTATGTCTTATTTTTTTATAAAAATTGCATTATAAATCTATATGTTAAAAATGTAAATGGTATCATAGAAAAATTAATTAAATTTTCACAATTATATTGATTTTTGTAAAAAAAAAGAGTATGATAAAAAGGTGCAAAAAATAAGAGATAGAGGTGCATTATTTAATAGTAGTATTATGGAGCAAAGCAGTGATGAAATAATATGAAAGGAAATATTGCCGAAGGATAAGATTAAAGCTTTAATATTTTATTCTGGGTATACATAAAATATATGTATAACTGTCACAATAATGTGGGGTGCTATCCGAGTTTACTAATAAATATGTAATATTATATTATGTAATTTAATAGCCTTGGATATAACCAAGGCTTTTATTATATATAAAAAATTGTTTTAATAAAATTCTAGGAGGATTGTATATGGAAAAAAAATTAAGAGTTGGGGTTCTTGGAGCTACAGGCTTTGTTGGGCAAAGATTAGTTACATTATTAGATTCACATCCATATTTTGATGTTACAGTACTTGGAGCAAGTTCAAGAAGTGCTGGTAAAATATATGAGGATGTAGCAGGACCAAAGTGGAAATTAAAAACACCAATGCCTGAATATACAAAGAAAATGGTTATAAGAGATTTACATAATATAGATGATATAAAAGATGATGTGGATTTCGTATTTTGTGCAGTAAATATGGACAAAGAAGAAATTAAAAAAATAGAAGAAGCTTATGCTAAAGCAGAAGTGCCAGTTGTTTCAAATAATTCAGCACATAGAATGACAAAAGACGTACCAGTAATTATACCAGAAATTAATTCTGATCATTTAAAAGTTATCGAATCACAAAAGAAGAGACTTGGAACTAAAAAAGGATTTATAGCTACAAAGCCAAATTGTTCAATACAATGTTATGTTCCACAATTAACTGCATTACTTGAATATAAGCCAACTAAGGTTTTAGTTTGCACATATCAAGCTATTTCTGGTGCAGGAAAGACATTTAAGGATTGGCCTGAAATGGAAGATAACATAATACCATTTATAGGTGGAGAAGAAACAAAGAGTGAAGTTGAACCATTAAAAGTGTGGGGTAAAGTTGAAGGAGACGAAATTAAGCTTGCTGATGATGTAGTTATTACATCACAATGTTTAAGAGTTCCAGTATCAGATGGTCACACAGCAGCTGTTTTTGTATCTTTTGATAAAAAACCAACTAAAGAACAAATACTTGAAAAATGGAAGAACTTTAAAACAGTTCCTCAAGAATTAGGTTTACCTTTAGCACCAAAACAATTTATAACATACTTTGAAGAGGAAAATAGGCCACAAGCTAAGTTAGATAGAGACATTGAAAAAGGAATGGGAATTACAGCAGGAAGACTAAGAGAAGATACATTATTTGATTACAAATTTGTAGGATTAGCACATAATACTCTAAGAGGTGCAGCTGGTGGAGCTGTTCTTATGGCTGAACTTCTATATAAGAAAGGATATTTATATTAATTTGAATTGGTAAATTTGAATAATAATAAATAGTTGACTAAAATTTAACAAAGAGTTAAAATTACATTTAAGTACAAATAAAAAATAAGAACATAAATTTTTAAGGGGGCACAATAAAGTGGGAAGAGTTTACAATTTTTCAGCAGGTCCAGCAGTTTTACCAGAAGAGGTTTTAAAAGAAGCTGCAGCAGAAATGTTAGATTATAATGGCACAGGAATGTCAGTTATGGAGATGAGTCATAGATCTGATGCATTCAAAGAAATAATTGAAACAGCAGAACAAGATTTAAGAGATTTAATGAAGATACCTGATAATTATAAAGTATTATTTTTACAAGGTGGAGCATCTCAACAATTTGCAATGATTCCAATGAATTTAATGAAAAATAGAGTTGCAGATTATATTATCACAGGTCAATGGGCTAAAAAGGCTTATAATGAAGCTAAGAAATATGGTAAGGTAAATGCTATTGCATCTTCAGAAGATAAAACATTTACTTATATTCCTGATTGTTCAGATTTACCAATATCAGAAGATGCTGATTATGTTTATATCTGTCACAATAATACAATTTATGGTACAACATATAAAACTGAACCAAATACAAAAGGTAAGATATTAGTTGCTGATATGTCATCAGATATATTATCTCAACCAGTTGATGTATCTAAATATGGAATGATATACTTTGGAGTTCAAAAAAATGTTGGACCAGCAGGTGTTGTTGTATGTATTATAAGAGAAGATTTAATAACAGAAGATGTTCTTGAAGGAACTCCAACAATGTTAACTTATAAGACTCATGCAGATGCTAAATCATTGTATAATACACCACCAGCTTACGGAATATACATTTGTGGTAAAGTATTTAAATGGTTAAAGAAACAAGGTGGTCTTGAAGCTATGAAGGAAAGAAATGAAAAGAAGGCAAAAATTCTTTATGATTTCTTAGATTCTAGTAAATTATTTAAGGGAACAGTAGTTCCAAAAGACCGTTCATTAATGAATGTACCATTTGTTACTGGAGATAAAGATTTAGATGCTAAATTTGTAAAAGAAGCTGCTGCTGCTGGTTTTGTTAACATTAAAGGACACAGAACTGTTGGTGGAATGAGAGCTAGCATATACAATGCTATGCCAATTGAAGGTGTAGAAAAATTAGTTGAATTTATGAAAAAATTCGAAGCTGAAAACTAATATTAAACGGAGGCGTAAATATGACTAAAATTAATTGCTTAAATCCAATTTCAAAAGTTGGAACAAATCTTTTAAAGAGTAATTATGAAATTACAGATAAATTTGAGGAAGCAGAAGCAGTTTTAGTTAGAAGTGCTGCAATGCATGATTTAGATTTGCCAGAATCTCTACTTGCAGTAGGAAGAGCTGGAGCTGGAGTAAACAATATTCCTTTAGATAAGTGTGCAGATAAAGGTATAGTAGTATTTAATACACCAGGTGCTAATGCAAATGGTGTTAAGGAAGCTGTAATAGCTGGACTTTTACTTGCATCAAGAGATTATATTGGAGGATATAATTGGGTAAAATCTACAAAAGATGATCCAAATCTTAAGAAACTTGTAGAAAAGCAAAAGAAACAATTTGCAGGGTCTGAAATAATGGGCAAAAAATTAGGAGTTATTGGACTTGGTGCAATAGGTGTTAAAGTTGCTAATGTTGCTAATAGATTAGGTATGGATGTATATGGATATGACCCATATTTATCAGTAAATTCAGCATGGAATTTATCTAAGCATATAAAACACATATCAAATGTAGAAGATATTTATAAGGAATGTGATTTTATTACAATACATGTTCCATATATGGAATCTACTAAGTATATGATTAATAAAGATGCAATTGCTTTAATGAAAGATGGAGTTAAAGTATTAAATTTTGCAAGAGGCGAATTAGTTAATGATGATGATATGATAGCAGCACTTGAAAGTGGTAAAGTATCAAAATATGTAACTGATTTCCCAGATGATAAAATTGCAAAAGCAAACAATACTATAACAATTCCTCATTTAGGTGCTTCAACTGCAGAATCTGAAGATAATTGTGCAGTAATGGCTGTAAATGAATTAATGGATTATATTGAAAATGGTAATATTAAAAATTCAGTAAATTATCCTGCTTGTGATATGGGTGTTTGCCAAAACGTAGTTCGTATAGCAATTCATCATAAAAATATTCCAAATATGCTTGGTCAATTTACTTCATTATTTGCCAATGAAGGAATAAATATTTCTGACATGATTAATAAGAGCAAAAATGATTATGCATATTCATTATTAGATTTAGGACAAGCTCCATCAGAAGATGTAGTAAATAAAATAAAAGCTATAGATGGTGTTTTAAGAGTTAGAGTAATTAAATAATTTTCACATAAAAAGTTCCCCAAAACTTATTGTTTTGGGGAATTTTTTTATATATTATCAGATATTTACGATATTGTTATACTTGATATAATGATTCCCAAAATGAATGGGCTTGATGTATTAAGAAATGTTGGTTACAAATTAGAATTTGAAGATGGTAATGCCTATTTTTAAAATATTCTGATAATAATTATGTTTATGCTTTTAGAAAGACTCCTTTTGGAACAGATATTGTTTTTCAAGAGTGTAATGGCTATAATTCATATTTAAATAAACTTATAGTGGAGTTTATTATAATTGGTGTTATAAGTCTAGTAATATTATTTGCATTAAGTGTTATTATAGCAAGAAAATCAATAAAGCCTGTAGAAGCTGCTTACAATTCTCAAAAGAGGTTTATAGGTGATGCATCTCATGAACTTAAAACTCCTTTAGCAGTAATTAAAACAAATATTGATGTATTAAAAGCTAATGAAAATGATACAATTAAAAATCAAGAAAAATGGTTTAATTATATATCATTTCAAACTGATAGAATGTCAAAACTTGTTTCTAATTTACTATATTTGGCTAAGTCTGATAATAATGAAGTACTTGGCAAGGAATCATTATTTAATGTAGGTGATTCTATAATGAATCAAATATTGTCTTTTGAAGCTATTGCATATGAAAATAATTTAGAACTTAAATGTGATATTGATGAAAAAATAAATTTTTATGGGGATAAGGAAGCAATTAATCAGCTTATAGGTATACTTGTAGATAATGCTATAAAGCATTCTTTTAAAAATACAATTGTAAGAGTAAAATTAGAAGAAATTAAACAAAGAATGTGTATAAGTGTGCAAAATACTGGTGAGACAATTCCTAAAGAAGATATAGACAAAATCTTTGAAAGATTTTATAGGGTAGATAAATCAAGAGAAAGAGAAAGAGGAGGATATGGTCTTGGCCTTTCAATTGCAAAATCTATTGTTACAAGATATAAAGGTAAAATATATGTACAAAGTGAAAATAATTTAACTAAATTTAGTGTTGAATTACCAATAAAATAAAAAATAATAGTATAAAATTTTTTGAACGGTTAATAATATTAGTGAAAGAAATTTATTTTTTTTAAATATCAAGGAGGCCTTTTTTAATGGAAGATAAAACTATTAAGTGTAAAGATTGTGGTAAGGAATTTGTATTTTCTGTTGGTGAGCAGGAATTTTATAAGGAAAAAGGTTTTACAAATGATCCAGTAAGATGTCCTGAATGTAGAAGAGTTAAAAAAGAACAAAATAGACGATAATTAAACTATTATATAAAGGTTCCTTGTGACCTTTATATTTTTATAAATATATATATGCTTATGTATAAGAATGTGAAATTAAACTTCTACTTTAATAAATTTCATTAATGTGGTATAATTCATATGAAAGTTTAGATGATAGGAGAAGATATCATGAAACATATAAAAACAATTAATAAAACAAACATCAAAAACAGTTTATGTAAACCAGGATGTAAAGAATGCGCTAACTCTTGCCAATCTGCTTGCAAGACTTCTTGCACAGTAGCAAACTTACAGTGCGAAAACTAATCAAAGCTTAAATAAGCAGTAACTATAAATGTTACTGCTTATTTAAAATTATGGAGGGAATAAAAAAAGTGTCATTAATACATAAATTTAAACAAGGTGATAATTATTTTGTATTAGATGTTAATACAGGAGCGGTTCATGTAGTAGATGAACTTGTTTATGATATATTAGAAGATGAAAAAATAAGACCAAAAGCTGAGGTTATGAAAGCTTTAGGAAATAAATATGATAAAGATGAACTTTCTGAAGCATATGATGAAATTCAAGAGTTAGCAGAAGAAGGAGTACTATATTCAGAAGATCAATATGAAGAAATTGCAAAAAGTTCTATGGATGATAGAGATTATATTAAAGCCCTTTGTCTTAATATAATACATGATTGTAATTTAAGGTGTAAATATTGTTTTGCTGATGAAGGTGAATATCATGGACATAAGGGAATGATGTCATATGAAACTGCTAAAAAAGCAATTGATTATGTAGTAAAAAGAAGTGGTCCTAGAAAAAATATTGAAATAGATTTATTTGGCGGTGAGCCAACATTAATGATGGAAACTATTAAAAAGATAGTTAAATATGCTAGAGATAATGAAGAAAAATGGGGCAAGAGTATAAGATTTACTACGACTACTAATGTTACCTTATTAACTGATGAAATGATGGAATACTTAGATAAAGAAATGGTGAATATTATTCTTTCATTAGATGGTAGAAAAGAAGTAAATGATAAAGTTAGGGTTAAACCTAATGGAAGTGGTTCTTATGACGATATTGTACCTAAAATTAAAAAGATGATTTCAAAAAGAAGCAAAGGGAAAACATTTTATGTAAGAGGTACTTTTACAAGAAATAATACTGATTTTTATGAAGATGTAATGGCAATGATTAATGAAGGATTTAGGCAAATATCAATTGAACCAGTTGTTTTAGAAGATGGACATCCTCTTGCAATTAGAAAAGAAGATTTACCTGAAATTTTTGCAAATTATGATAAGTTATATGAAGAAATGGCAAGAAGAAAAAAAGAAGGAGATGAATTTACCTTCTATCATTTTAATATAGATCTTCAAGGTGGTCCTTGTGTATATAAGAGAATATCAGGTTGTGGCTCTGGATTTGAATATGTAGCAATTACACCACAAGGTGATGTTTATCCATGTCATCAATTTGTTGGAAATGAAGATTTTAAATTAGGTTCAATATATGATGATTCTTTTGATACTGAACTTAGTAGAAAGTTTAAAGAAGCTAATATATATAATAAACCTAAATGTAGAGATTGCTGGGCTAAGTTCTATTGTAGTGGTGGATGCCAAGCTAATAATTTTAATTTTAATGGTGATATGAGAGAACCTTATGAAATTGGATGTATAATGCAAAAGAAGAGAATTGAATGTGCTATTGCATTAAAAGCAATTGATTTAAATAAATAAAATATAAAGAAAAGCCTAGTGCTTTTCTTTTTTTATGAAAAGGAATAGAAAAATGAAATATGTATTTGATAATGGATTAACTTTAATATATGAAAAAAGACAATCAAAAATAACATCAGTATCTATAGCACTTGAGGCAGGTGCTTGCGCTGAAAAAAATATGTTTGGTGTAGCTCATGCTACAGAACATATGGTATATAAAGGAACATTTAAACTAACAGAAAACCAAATAAATAAACAGTTATCTGAAATTTTTGCATTTCAAAATGCTATGACTAATTATCCTTATGTTATATATTATGGAAGTCTTTTAGAAGAAGATTTTAATAAATCAATGGAATTATTTTCTGATATATTAATAAATCCTGCATTTACTGAGGTTGGATTTAATGAAGAAATTGAAGTTATAAAACAAGAACTTAGTGAATGGAATAGTGATTTAGAACAGTATACAGAAGATAAGCTTTTTTTTAATGCATTTAAAGGAAGGCTTAAAAATCCTATTATAGGAACAAAAGAATCATTAGATAATATGACTGTAGAAGATGTAAAAGAATTTTATAGTAAGTATTATTGCCCAAACAATACTACTATAGCTGTTGTGTCAAGTATAGAATTTGATAAAGTTGTAAAAATAATAAATGATTGCTTTAGTAAATGGAAAGTAAATAAATTAATAACAATTAATGAATGTGTAGAAAAATTAAGTGAAAAGATTTACACTAATTATAAGTATGGAATATCTGTATCTAGAGCGGAAATAATTTTTTCACTTACAGATTTTTCAGAAAGAGAATTAAAAAATATAATTATATTTGATGAGTTATTTGGAAAAGGTGTTAATTCAATATTATTTGATTGTTTAAGAACTAAAAATAGTCTTGTATATGATGT
>JAAYQS010000217.1 GCA_012519155.1 Clostridiales bacterium | reverse complement strand
TGGGGATTAATAATTAGTATAATACTAATTATTAAATATATTATATAATAAGGTATTAAAAAATATAGCAAGTAATGTTATAATATTAATGTTATTTAATGCATATTATATTATTCTTGAATAATATTATTTTCTAATATAAAATAAGAAATAGAAAATATGAGGAGGAAGTAATATGGTTGGATTTTCAAGTGAAAATGGGAATATAAATTATTCTGACGAAGTACTTAGAAAAATAGTAGGTCTTGCAACTATGGAATGCTATGGAGTAGTAGGTATGGTTGCTAAAAATGCTAAGGATGGCTTCTGGGAACTTATAAGAGTTGAAAATTTAAGTAAAGGTGTTAAGGTATCTTTATCTGATGAAAATTCCTTAAACATTGAATTATTTGTAATGGTTGAATATGGTACTAAAATTTCAGTTATTGCAGATAATATAATTCAAAAGGTAAGATATAGTGTCGAAAATTACACAGGATTAAAAGTTTCTTCAATAGAAGTAAACGTTCAAGCGGTAAGAGTTTAGGAGGTAACCTAATGGAACATAAATCAATCAGTGGTAAAGACTTTTATAACATGGTTGTAAATGCAAGTAATAGATTAATTGAACAAAGTGATTTTGTAAATGCTTTGAATGTTTTTCCAGTACCTGATGGAGACACTGGAACAAATATGTCAATGACATTTAAAGCTGCAGTAAAAGAAATAGAAAATATAAATACTAAGTCTATAGGTGAAGTATCTAAAAAATTAGCTAAAGGTGCTCTTATGGGAGCAAGAGGTAATTCAGGAGTTATTTTATCTCAAATACTTAGAGGCTTTTCAAAAGGTCTTGATGGTTTAAATGAAGCAACTACAGAAGATATAAAAAGAGCATTTGTTGAAGGGCAAAAATCAGCTTATAAGGCAGTTATGAGACCAACTGAAGGTACAATTTTATCTGTAATAAGATATGCTGCAGAAGAAGGAAATAAGAGTCAAAAGGAAGATGTTACTGAATTAATGGAGGAAATTACAGTTAAAGCAAAGGAAATGCTTGATAAAACTCCAGAACTTTTGCCGGCCTTAAAAAAAGCAAAAGTAGTTGATTCAGGAGGTATGGGTCTTTATATTATATTAGCATCAATGACTGAAGCATTAGAAAAAGGAATAGTAGCTACAATTAATGATAAGGATATTGCACCAGGCTCTTTAAAGGCTGCAAAGTCAGGAACTGGAGCTTCTAGTGAAGCTGATATTAAATTTGGATATTGTACTGAATTTATAATATTAGGAGATGCAAGTGCTGCAAATGATTTTAAGTCATCAATAGAAAATTTAGGAGATTGTACAATAGTTGTAGGTTATGAAGATGTAATAAAAGTTCATATACATACTAATGATCCGGGGCTAGTACTATCAAAAGCCGTAAAGCTTGGTGAACTTTCAAAAATCAAAATTGATAATATGAGAGAAGAACATAGAGAAATTCTAGAACTTCAAGGTGCTGATAATTTAGCAGCTGTTGAAAATAATGATGAAGAAACTGAAACTAAAAAATATGGATTTATAACTGTTGCAATGGGTAGTGGCATAAAAAACATATTTACTGATTTAGGTGTAGATTATGTAATTGAAGGTGGTCAAACAATGAATCCTTCAACTCAAGATATCTTAGATTGTATAAACAAGGTAAATGCAGAAAATATATTTATTCTTCCTAATAACAAAAACATAATAATGGCTGCTAAACAAGCTGCTGAAATTACTGAAAAAAATGCTATAGTAATAGAAACTACAACAATTCCTCAAGGAATAACTTGTATAACATCATTTAATCCAAATGCTGAATTAGAAGAAAACAAAGAGCAATTAATGAATGCTATTAGCACGGTTAAAACAGGATCTGTAACATATGCTGTAAGAGATACAGAAATGGATGGAATTGAAATTAAGGAAGGAAATATGCTTGGACTTCTTGAAGGTAAAATTAAAGAAGTAGGTATGAATAAATTTGAAGTTTGTGAAAAGATTCTTCAACAAATGGTAGATGAAGATAGTGAACTTATTACAATCCTTTATGGAAAGGATGTAGAAGAAAATGACATTAAGCCTTTTATTGAAAAACTAGAAGATGAATATGAAGATTTAGATATTCAATGTTATTCTGGAAATCAACCTTTATATTATTTCTTTGTTTCAGTAGAATAACTTATATAAAAGCACCATGAAAAATTATATTTTTTATGGTGCTTTTTTTTGGAAAAAATTCTTGTACACTAGCATGTTTTAGATATATAATATATTAGCAATTTTAAAAAATAAACGCTAAAAATGGAGGGTAATATTTTGGATATATATAGTTCTATATCAACGCTTAAAGGTGTAGGGAGTAAAACTTCTGAAAAATTAAATAAGCTTCATATTTTTACAATATTAGACTTGCTTTTATATTTTCCAAGAGATTATGAATATATAAGTAGTAATGTGCCTTTTCCAGAAATTGATGATACGGAAAAAAGAGTTTTATCATGTAAAGTAAAAACTATTATGAGTGATGTTAGAACAAGAAATGGCAAAATTATAACTTCCATTGAATTTGATTATTGTGGACATAAGGTTATAGGAAAATGGTTTAATCAAACTTATATTAAAAAAAATTTTTTAATAGGAAATGAATACAATTTGTCTGGAAAGTTTCAAAGAAAAGGAAATTTTTTAGAAGTAGTAAATCCAATGCCTTTATCAAATATAGCTTTTAGCTCTGAAATAATTCCTAAATATCCTCTTAAGCAAGGAGTTTCTCAAAAACTTATAGTAAGACTAATTGGTGAAGTATTAGATTCAGTTAAGATTTCAGAAAATTTACCATTAGATTTAGTAAAAAAATTTAAACTTGAATCTTTAGATAAGGCTTTAAGACAAATACATTTTCCAAGTTCAAAGGATACATTAAGTGGTGCTATAAGAAGGCTTAAATTTCAGGAGTTGTTTACATATTCTATTAAACTTTTATTAATTAAAAAAGGTCTTAAAGAAAATGCAAAAGGAATTAGTTTCCCTTGGAATGATGAATTAAGAAAGCTTAAAGAATCACTTCCGTTTCAACTTACAAATGCTCAAACAAGAGTTGTTAGGGATATTTTAAGAGATCAGAAAAGTAATCATCCTATGAATAGGCTTGTTCAAGGAGATGTTGGAAGTGGTAAAACTATAGTGGCTTTAATAGCTATTTATAATGTATATTCTAATGGTTATAAATGTGCTTTTATGGTTCCTACAGAAATACTTGCAAATCAGCATTATGAAGAAGCAAAAAAGCTTTTTAAGGATTTTAATGTAAATATTGAACTTCTTACTGGAAGTACAACTAAAAAAGAAAAAGATAGAATAAAAGAAAGAATGAAGGAAAAGGAACCTCTTGTTATTATAGGTACTCATGCTCTTATTCAAGATGATGTTGAAATAAATAAGCTTGGGTTAATTGTTACAGATGAACAGCATAGATTTGGAGTTGAACAAAGAAGCAAACTTATAAACAAAGGTGAAAGGGCAGATGTTATAGTAATGACAGCTACACCCATTCCTAGAACTTTAGCCTTATATCTTTATTCTGACTTAGATATTTCTGCTATAGATGAATTACCTCCAGGAAGAAAAAAAGTTGATACAAGATTTTTTCAAGATAAACAAAGAAATAGGGCTTATGCTTTAGCTTTGTCAGAAATAAATAAAGGAAGACAAGTTTATATAGTATGTCCTTTAATTGAGGAAGATGAAAAAGCACAATTAAAATCAGTAGAAAGTATTTATAATAGATTAAAAGATGGAATATTTAACAATAAAAAAGTAGAAATGTTACATGGAAAAATGAAAGGTGTAGAAAAAGATCAAATAATAAATGATTTTAAAGATAAAAAAGTAGATGTTTTAATATCTACTACAGTTATAGAAGTAGGGGTTAATGTGCCTAATGCATCAGTAATGATTATTGAAAATGCAGAAAGATTTGGTCTTGCGCAACTTCATCAGCTTAGAGGGAGAGTAGGAAGAGGAATTTACGAATCATATTGTATACTTATTGCAAATGCAAAAAGTGAAACTACAAAAAAGAGAATGGAAATAATGACTGAATCTAATGATGGTTTTTATATTTCAGAACAGGACCTAAAATTAAGAGGCTCTGGTGAGTTGTTCGGATTTAGACAAAGTGGTGGGGAAGGTTTTGTTCTTGCAGATATTTATAATGACGTGAATCTTTTGAAAGTAGCATTAAATGAAGCTAAAAGTCTTATGGAAAATAGAAATGAAATAAATAATAAACTTATATATGAAATGGAGAAATCCCTTGAAAAAACAAGTAAATATATATGCTTTAATTAAGCAAGTTAATTGTATATATTTATTTATTGTGCTAAAATAATATTTATACGAATTTAAGGAGGGTTTTACTTAGTGAGAATTATTGCAGGAAAGGCTAGAGGCCATAAACTTCTTTCGCCAAAATCCTTAGTAACTAGACCAACTTTAGATAGGGTAAAAGAAGCTATGTTCAGCAGTATACAACTTTATTTAATGGATTCTGTAGTTTTTGATATGTTTGCCGGAACAGGAAGTTTAGGCTTAGAGGCAGCAAGCAGAGGAGCAAAAGAAGTTTATTTAGTTGATAAAAGTGATGAAACTTATCCTTTACTTAAGGAAAACATTAAAAAATTAAAATTTACAGATTTTTGTACTAGTCTAAATATGGATTCTTATGATGCTCTAAAATTAATGGCTCAAAAGAATAAGAAATTTGATATTATATTTATAGATCCTCCCTATTGTAAAGAAATGATTCCTAAGGCTATGGAAATGATAAAAAAAGATAATTTATTAAAAGATAATGGAATTATTGTAACTAAAATAGATACTATTGAAGAAAAATTTATGGGCTTTGAAGATATAAAATTATTTAAAAGTAAGAAATATGGAAATACTACAGTTTGTTTCTATAAGATACTTAAGGAGGATTAAAATGAAAATAGCAGTTTATCCAGGAAGCTTTGATCCTATAACAAATGGACATCTTGATATAATTACAAGGGGAGCAAGGACTTTTGACAAACTGATAGTTGCTGTATTGGTTAATGTTGATAAAAAAGGTTTATTTAACATTGATGAAAGAGTAGAACTTATAAAAAAGGTAACAAAAGATATTAAAAATGTTGAAGTTATGTCTTTTAATGGACTTTTAATTGATTTTATAAAAGAGCAAAAGGCAAATGTAATATTAAAGGGACTTCGTGCTCTTTCTGATTTCGAATATGAGTTTCAAATGGCACTAATGAATACAAAACTTGATCCTGATGTTGAAACATTGTTTATGATGACATCATCAGATTATTCCTATGTTAGTTCTTCTGCTGTAAAGCAGGTAGCTAAATTTGGAGGGTGTATTGAGGGGCTTGTACCAAAGGAAATTATTTCTGATGTAATGGAAAGATATAAGTAAGAGAGGTGATAAGATGGCAAAAAATATGGATGTTAATATTATTGATTTATTAGAATATTTACAGGATACAATTGAAAATTCTCCTAAAGTACCTATTAGTGGCAAAACAATGATTGATAGAAAAGAAATTTTAGATGTAATAGATCAAATTATAAATTATCTTCCAGATCAATTTAAAAAGTCTCAATGGATTTTAAATGAGAGAGATAGAATTCTCACTGAAGCTAGAAGCGAATATGAAACAGTAAAAAAAGAAACTGCTGAAATGATGAGACAAAATATTGAAAATCATGATATTGTGAAAGAAGCTAAAATAAGAGCTCAAGAAATTATAGCTTCTGCAAAGAGAGATGCAAAAGCTATGAGAATAGGTTCAAGGGATTATTCTGATAATGTGTTGTCAGAACTTGACAAGGAATTAGACAGAAGAAAAGGGGAGCTTATTAAATACCTTCAATCTAGCTTTGAAACAGCAGCAAATGATTTAGATAAAAATTTCAAAGATGTAAGCTCCACTATAAAGGAAAATATTAAAGAATTAAGAGATATGAAATAAATTTTTCTTGTACTTTCCTATTATATAAATAATTATCATTATTGATGTTATAATAACAAAATACTCTATTGTATTATTAAAAAATATCATATTGTTAAAATTACTTACCTTTAATTCTGCAGAATGTAAGAATATTTTTGAAGCAAGAAATGTTATTGTAAAGCTTATAACACCTTGTATTATTTTTAAAAGGCTATATTTTAAAAGTGATATTTTATTCGATTTTATTACTGATGAAACTTGGCATATTATAGATAAACCTGAAAATGAACATAAGAAACTTATTAATGATAATTTTATATTTATATTAATATTTAGGGACGAAATTATATTACAGCCATTTGTAATTTCAATGGAGCCTAAAAAAACAGAATATAGTGAGTTTGATGGTAAATTAAAAAAAGACTCTATGCTTTTGAAAATAATGCTTATGTAGGCATTATTTTTTATTACAGAAATAATTACAGAAAAAAGTACAATAAATCCACCGATAGATAAGGCAGTAGATATTGCTCCTTCTAATGATAATTTTAAATTTTCACCTAGTTTTCTTGTTTTTTTTGAAGTGTCTTTATTCATGTAAATATTTTTTTGTTTTTTATCTTTTAATAATATTCCCATAATATATATAGAAATATAGTTGCCTATTAGTAATATATACCCATATTTGATATTACCAAGCATAGATACACCTACAGTACCAAGAATGAATATAGGGCCACAATTAGTTGCAATATTAAGAAGTCTTTTGTATTCACTAAGGGTAATATATCCTTCTTCATAAATGTCACTTGAATATTTAGCACCTATAGGATAGCCGCAAAGTATACTTGCAGCAATAGGAAAAGATGAGGATTTTGATAGATTTAATGGAGCACAAAAAATAGGACCTAAAGCCTTTGAATATAGAGATATTCCATCATAAGCTATTAGCATGTTACAAAGAATCAAAAAAGGAAAAACTGTAGGAAAAACTGAAAAAGCAAAAAGTTTTAATCCAGAAATAACAGCATTTATAGAACTTTGTAAATGGCAAACAAATAATATAATAAAACTTGTTAATATAATAGGTATTATTAAGTTTTTGTATTTTTTTAGTAAGATAGTGCATAGTATAAATATAAAAAAACATAGAATAATAGTTGTTATCACATATATCACCTGTAGATTGTTATGTTTTAACATATTCTATGATTTTTCAGTATATTACTATAAATCTATAAAAGATGGACTTATAAAATAGTCGTCATAAGGATTTGTTGAAGCATTTATAGTTGAATAAGCTTTTGTTCCTTGAATGTCATATAATATAGAAGAATTATTTGTGCTCTTTGGAATTTTAGTAATAATATTTGTTTCTGAATTTTCTTTTATAATTTTTAAAATTTTACGCCCTGTATTATTAAATGCAAGGGGACGTATATATTCATAGGAATCACTTCTTAAACTATTGATATTATAATTTTCAAGCCCAATAAAAAAATTAGTAAGTATTCTTGAAATTCTTGTATAAGTGTATCTTTTACTTTTTGTATTTAAAATTAAATTGTCAAAGCTATTAGAATTTGCAATTTCCTTTATTATTTTTTTATCAAGACCTTCATTAGTATCTGGAATTTTACTTAAATTTTCACTGCAGGTTAAAAGCTTATATTTTATATAGGGAAACATATCTTCTGGAAATGAAGGCTTATTTAGTAATAACTTATTATAAGTTTCTTTTGGTATAATATCTTTAATGTTTTTGTTTTCGTATATATTTTTTCTTATGGCAGTGGCAGAAGAAAAGGTTCCGGCTATTTTATTATCATTATAAGATGAACCTTGCCTTTTAAGAGCATAAGGCTTTATGTTGCTTTTTAATTTGTTAATAGCTTTTATATATTCTATAGCTAAAATGTTATTAGAGCTTTTTAATATATCGTTAAAATTAATATCTGTTGATATAGCCATTAAAGAATTAGATCTTGCTTTATGATATGGAAGACCAAGCTTTAAATTTTTATTTAAATTATCTTTAAAAGAACTGTTCTCTTCTGAAAGCATTAAGGAAGCAGCTGTTAAATTATTAATATTATCATTTTCTGCTCCAAAAAATAAATTGTTACAAATTTTCAATTTATCAAGTATTGTAACTGCGCCTTGTGCAAAATATTCAGCAGAGGCTACAGAATGAATAAGAGGAAGTTCAATAACTAAATCTGCACCTCCATATATGGCCATTTGAGCACGACTGAATTTATTTACAATGGCAGGAATTCCTCTTTGCATGAAATTGCCACTCATAATAACTATAATTCCATCTGCTTTTGTTTTTTCTTTTGCTTTTTCTATATGATATTTATGCCCATAATGAAATGGATTATATTCGGCGATTATACCAGTAATATTCATTTAATTACACTCCTTAATTTTGTTAAGTATACTATGATGATTTTCGGTGTAAAACCATGTGATAATGTAATATTTTTAAGTGATTTTCTGTTAATAAAACACTTAATAAAATAAACCTAGTATATTATAGCATAGCTACAAGGATTTCAAGAAATAAAAAAGCTTAAGAGAATATTTTTTAATTAATAAAATTAGATTATTTTAGTTGAAAAGAAGGGTAAAATAGGAGTATAGTATAATAAGAATGGTAATACATCTAAGTTGAAAGGAGCAATTTCACATGGAACTTATGAAAAGACTATTAGAAGCTGCTAAAGCTGATAGAAAAAAGATAGTTCTTCCAGAAGGTAGTGAAGAAAGAACTATAAAAGCAGCTTTTTACATTCAAAGAGAGAAATTAGCATTTCCTATTTTGATTGGGAATAAAGAAGAGATTTTAAATAAGGCTTCTTCTTTTGATATAGATTTGTCAGGAATTGAAATAGTTGACCCTGAAAAATCAGAACGTTTAAATGCATATATAGAAGCATTTTACGAACTTAGAAAAAATAAAGGAATGACAATTGGAAAAGCTGAAAAGATAGTTAGAGATCCGCTTTATTTCGGAACAATGATGGTAAAGCTTGATGATGCTAATGGTATGGTATCAGGAGCAATTCATACAACAGGTGATCTTTTAAGGCCAGGACTTCAAATAATCAAGACAGCACCAGGAGTGTCTGTTGTGTCAAGCTTTTTTATAATGGAAGTTCCAAATTCAGAATATGGTGAAGATGGTATGCTTTTATTTTCTGATTGTGCTGTTAATCCATGCCCATCAGAAGATCAGCTTGCGGCTATAGCTATAGCTACTGCAGAAACAGCTAAAAATCTTTGCAAAATGGAACCTAGAGTTGCAATGCTATCATTTTCAACTATGGGAAGTGCAGATAACGATTTAGTAACAAAAGTTAGAAATGCAACTACAAAAGCAAAGGAAGAAAGACCAGATTTGTTAATAGATGGAGAGCTTCAGTTAGATTCTGCAATAGTAAGAGAAGTTGCAGACAAAAAAGCACCAGAAAGTAAAGTAGCAGGTAATGCTAACGTTTTAATATTCCCAGATTTACAATCTGGAAATATAGGATATAAATTGGTTCAAAGATTTGCAAAAGCAAATGCAATAGGACCAATATGTCAGGGATTTGCAAAACCTATTAATGACTTATCAAGAGGCTGCAGCTATGAGGATATAGTTAAAGTAGTTGCTATTACTGCTGTTCAGGCTCAAAAAATAATATAAAGGTACGGGGGGTACATATGAAAGTATTAGTAGTAAATTGCGGGAGTTCATCAGTAAAATATCAATTAATTAATATGGAAGATGAAAGTGTTCTTGCAAAAGGTTTAGTAGAAAGAATTGGAATAAATGGTTCTATTTTAACTCAAAAAGTAGAAGGCAGAGAAAAATATGTAATAGAAACACCAATGAAAAATCATAAGGTTGCAATAAAATTAGTGCTTGACTCATTAGTAGATAAAGATCACGGTGTAATTAAGGACATGAGTGAAATATCTGCTGTAGGACACAGAGTAGTACATGGTGGTGAAAAATATTCATCATCTGTTCTTATTAATGATGAAGTGCTTGAAAATATAAAAGATTGTGTTAAACTTGCACCACTTCATAATGGACCTAATTTAATAGGAATAGAAGCTTGCAGAGCCTTAATGAAAGATACACCAATGGCAGTAGTATTTGATACTGCTTTTCATGGTACTATGCCAGAAGAAGCATATATGTATGCTCTTCCATATGAACTATATAAAAAAAATGGAATTAGAAAATATGGATTCCATGGTACAAGTCATAAATTTGTATCACAAGAAGTTGCAAAGGCACTAGGAAAAGATATTAAAGATTTAAAAATAATTACATGTCATATTGGAAATGGCGTAAGCTTAGCTGCTATAAAGGGTGGAAAATCAATAGATACAACAATGGGATTTACTCCACTTGCTGGTATACCAATGGGAACAAGATCAGGTGATATAGATCCAGCCATTGTAACTTATTTAATAAATGAATTTAATTATTCAGCAGATGAAGTTAATGAAATTCTTAATAAAAAATCAGGAGTTTATGGACTTACAGGAATAAGTTCAGATTTTAGAGACATTAAAAAAGCAGGTTATGTTGATGGAGATAAAAAAGCACTTTTAGCTCTTAATATGTTCCATTATAAAATTAGAACTACAATAGGAGCTTATACAGTTGCTATGGGTGGTCTTGATGTTATAGTGTTTACTGCAGGTGTTGGAGAAAATTCTGATCAAAACAGAAAGGGAATTTTAGAAGGACTTGAATTTATGGGCGTTGAATTAGATGAAGAAAGAAACAAAATAAATGGTGTTCTTCATGAAATTTCAAAGGATTCTTCAAAGGTTAAAGTATACGTAGTGCCAACAAATGAAGAATTAATGATAGCAAAAGAAACAGTAGATTTATTAAATTAATTACTTGACTTTTGTCTCATAGCTTTATATAATAAATTGTGTTTGTGTGATTAATGTTAGTTTAAAGATTTAATTAACTAAAAATGTAGAGTTATACTATATTATGTTAATTGGAGGGTTTTTATGAAGATACAGTTTATTGACGTTAAATCAAATAAGGAAAGAAAGAAAAATATATTGTATCACTTCAAGATGGATCCTTTTTACTTTGAGGGAGACAAAATCAATGTTGTTTCTGAAACTAAGATAGAAGGTACATTAACATATGAAAATGATATTGTTACAATGAATATCAATATCAAAACTGATCTTGAACTTCTTTGTTCAAGATGTTTAGATGCCTTTATATATCCAGTAGATATTAATATAGAGGAGAGGTTTACAAATAACAGTCATATTAATAATGATGATATTGTTTTTGTAGATGGTGATACTATTGATATCACCGAAGTTGCTCAAAATGCAATAATTTCATCACTGCCTATAAAAAGGCTTTGCAAGGAAGATTGCAAAGGGTTATGCCAAGTTTGTGGCACTAACTTAAATAAGGCAACTTGCACATGTAACAATGTAGATGTTGATATAAGGTTTGAAGCCTTGAAAGCATTGTTAGACAATAAGGAGGTGTAATGATGGGAAATCCAGCAAGAAAGACATTTAAAGCTAAAAGAGATTCAAGAAGAGCTCAAACTTTCAAAGCAAGCATTCCAGGTATCGTAGAATGCCCACAATGCCACGAAATGAAATTAGCTCATAGAGTTTGTAAGAAGTGTGGTTACTACAAAGGTAAAGAAGTAGTAGCTACTGAAGAATAAAGAAAGTCATATGACTTTCTTTTCTTTATATTAAGAAATTATTATGAAATAATATAAAAAAATATTTTAGGAGCAAATATTTCTTTATATTAATTTATGAATATAAATTTTTATAAATATAAAAATATAAGAATATAAGTTTTTTGTGGAGGATAAATTTATGAAGATAGCTATTGATGGTATGGGAGGAGATAATGCTCCAAAAGCTGTTATAGAAGGTGTAGTGGCAAGTCTTAAAGAAAATAACGATATAGAATTTTTTATAACTGGTCCTGAGGATGTTATAAAAAAAGAATTTGATAAATATGAATATGACAAAAGTAAAGTTAATATAGTTGATGCAAAGGAAGTTATTACAACTAATGAACAACCTGTAATGGCCCTTAGAAAGAAAAAGGATTCAAGTATAGTAAAAGCTCTTAATTTAGTAAAAGACGGTACATGTGACGGAATTATATCTGCAGGAAGTACTGGGGCATTTTTAGCAGGCTGTACATTAATTGTAGGAAGGATAAAAGGTATAGACAGACCAGCATTAGCTCCTATAATGCCAGGAAGATATGGAAAGTTTATGGTTGTGGATGCTGGAGCAAACGTAGATTGTAAACCAGAATATTTGCGTCAGTTTGCTCACATGGGTAAAGTATATTATGAATTAATGTTTGATACTAAAGATACTACAATAGGTCTTGTAAATATAGGAGCAGAAGAAGAAAAGGGAAATGAACTTACAAAAGAAGTTTTTCAAATTTTAAAAAATGAAAAAATTAATTTTGTTGGTAATGTTGAGCCTAGAGATGTTCCACAAGGTAAAGTAAATGTTTTAGTTACTGATGGATTTGTAGGAAATACTATTTTAAAAATGTATGAAGGTTCTGCATCGAATCTTTTGGGCATGATAAAAGATGAAATTTACTCATCTAGTTTAGTGCCTAAGTTAGGGGCAGCTCTTTTAAAACCTGTATTTAAGAAATTAATGCTTAAATTTGATTATAAGGAAGTTGGAGGAGCACCTTTTCTTGGAATAAATGGTGCTTGTATTAAAGCTCATGGAAGTTCTGATGGAAGAGCTTTTAAAAATGCAATAAGACAAGCAAAATTATTTCATGAAAAGCAAATCCTTGAAAAGATAAAAAGTGAGTTAACTTTAGAAAAATAAAAAAATTAATATTTTTAATAATATTTCAAAATATTAAAAAGTTATATTGACGAATAATTATAGATATACTATTATCTTAAGTGATAGGAAATGGGAGGTGAATAATTGTGTTTGATAAAATTAAAGAAATCGTAGCAGATAAATTAAGTGTAGATGAAAACGAAATTACATTAGAATCTTCATTTATCGAAGATTTAAATGCGGATTCATTAGATATTGTTGAATTAATTATGGCTCTTGAAGATGAACTTGATATGGAAATTCCAGATGAAGATGTTGAAAACTTTAAGACTGTAGGAGACGTTGTAAACTACGTTCAAAGCCATAAAGAATAATAAAATCCCGCTTTGCGGGATTTTATTCTATTAAATATTAGTTTATTCTTGAATTTATTACATGCTAAAAATTGAAGAATAGACTTTGCAAGGAGAGATATTAATGAATAACTTTAAGCTAGAAGAGGTAGAAAAGTGTTTAGGTGTAAAATTCTCAAATGAATTGCTTATAAAAACTGCTCTAACTCATAGTTCTTATGCGAAGCAATTTAAGGGAGCTAAATATAATGAAAGATTGGAATTTTTAGGAGATTCTGTTCTTCAATTATGCATTACTCAATATTTATTTGTAAATTACGAAAAGAAAAATGAAGGTGACCTTACAAAAATACGAAGCCTTATAGTTTGTGAAAATTCTCTTTATGAAGTGGCACAAAAACTTAAAATAGCTAAATATATAAGAATGAGTAAAGGTGAATATTTAACTGGAGGTATGGAAAGGGTTTCTATTCAGGCTGATGCAATTGAAGCTATAATTGCAGCTATTTATTTAGATAATGGTGAGGAGGCTGCCAATAAATTTATTTTGACTCAATTTGCTGAGATTATTGATAAGGCAATTAATAATAAAATAATATTGGACTTTAAAACAGAACTTCAAGAGTATCTTCAAAAGGATGGAGAAGTAAATATAACATATGAATTAGTTAAATTTGAAGGACCACCACATAGAAGAAAATTTTATTTAAATGTTTATGTGGAAGATAAACTTATGGGAACTGGTTCTGGCTATAGTAAAAAAGATGCAGAACAAAAAGCAGCTAAAGAAGCATTAAAAGCATTGGAGGTAATTAATGAGTAAGAATTATTATATAATTCCTATTTTTGTTCCTCATGAAGGATGTCCACACAATTGTGTATTTTGTAATCAAAATAGAATAACAGGAAAATCTGATGAAGTTACAGCAGAAACTGTCTATTCTATAGCAGATGAATATTTAAAAACAATAAATAAGAAAAATGCAACTATAGAAATTTCTTTTTTTGGAGGTACATTTACAGCTATAAAAGAAGAAAAGCAGAGGGAGTTATTAAAGGTTGCAAAGGAATATAAAGAAAAAGGGCTTATTGACAAAATAAGAATGTCTACAAGACCTGATTATATAAATGATTATATATTATCATATCTTAAAGAGTATTTAGTTGATATAATAGAACTTGGAGTTCAGTCTTTAGATAATGAGGTGCTTAAGGCATCAGGAAGAGGTCATTCTAGTTCTCAAGTATTAGAGGCATCAAAGCTTATAAAAAGTTATGGTATAACCTTAGGACATCAAATTATGCCAGGGCTTCCAAAGGATACTTTTGAAAAAGATATAGAAACAGTAAAAAAATCTATTGAAATGAAGCCTGATATTGTTAGACTGTATCCTTCTTTAGTTATTAAGGATACTCCTATGGAAGATATGTATATGGCAGGTACATATAAGCCTTATACATTAATGGAAGCAGTAGAAATATGTGAAAAATTAGATAGGCTTTATGAAGCTCATAATATTAAAGTAATAAGAATGGGGCTTCAACCTACTGATAATATAGCAGAAGGTAAGGATGTTGTGGCAGGTCCCTTTCATCCAGCCTTTAGGGAATTAGTAGATGGATATAAAATTTCAAAGGATTTAAAAGAAAAACTAAAAGAAAATAAGGAAGGGACAATAATAATTAATAATAGGGATATTAGTAAGCTTTATGCTAACAAAAAAATGTTTTTTAATAAATTACTTAATGAAGGATATAAAATTAATGTTTTAATGTGTGACAAAGTAAAAAGAGGAGAATTTATTATAAAAAGTGGTGAAATAAATGAAAAAGAAAACAAGAGATAGAATGAAATATATTATGGCTATTTTTATGGCTATAATATTCTTAGTAAGTTTACTTCCTGTACTTATAAGATAGGAGGAGTTATGTTTTTAAAATCGCTTGAAATAAGAGGATTTAAATCCTTTGCAGATAAAACAGAATTAAAATTTAAAAAAGGTGTTACAGCAGTTGTTGGTCCTAATGGAAGTGGTAAAAGTAATATATCAGATTCTGTAAGATGGGTTTTAGGTGAACAAAGTGTAAAAACTCTTAGAGGTGGCAAAATGGAAGATGTCATTTTTGCTGGAACTCAGTTTAGAAAACCTGTAAGTCTTGCACAAGTATCATTAACTTTAGATAATGAAGATGGTGGACTTTCTACAGAATACAATGAAGTAACAGTATCAAGAAGAATTTATAGATCAGGAGAAACTGAATATTTAATAAATGGAAGCAAGTGTAGACTTAAAGATATTACACAGCTTTTTATGGATACTGGTATAGGAAAAGAAGGATATTCTCTTATTGGGCAAGGTAAAATTGAAGCTGTATTAAGTGGTAAACCTGAAGAAAGAAGAAATTTAATAGAGGAAGCTGCTGGAATAGTAAAATATAAATCTAGAAAAGATGAAGCCGAAAAGAAACTTGAAAATACAGACAATAATCTTGTTAGAATTAGAGATATAATTTCAACATATGAAGAAAGACTTGAACCTCTTAGAATAGAAAGGGAAAAGGCTTTAAAGTATAAATCTCTTGCAGATGATTTAAAAGAAAAAGAAGTTTCTATTTTAATACATTATATTAATGATATAGAGAAAGAATTAGAAAAATTTAATGAAGATGTTTCATCTAAAAGGAAAGCTTTAGAAGATAAAAAATTAAATTTATCAAATATGAAAAATAAGCTTTTAAATTTAGAAAAACTTGTAGAAGATTTAGAGAAAAAAAATGAAGACAATAAAAAGGAATATTATAGCAAAAAAGAAGAAATTGTTAGAATAGGAAATGAGGTAGCCCTTCAAGAAGAAAGAATTAAAAATGCTACTGAATCAATAAATAAAAATAATCTTCTTTTAAATGAACTAAAAAATAAAATTTCCTTATTAAAAAATGAGAGAGATGTATTAAAAGAAGAATTAAATAAAAGTAATAAGTATGCAAAAGAAAAGGAACAAGAAATAATATCTTTAGAAGAAGAACATAAAAATAAAAGCTTTGAAATACATAAAACAGAAGATGAAATTAAAAATTTAAAAGAAGATGAATTTGAACTTTTAAGAGGTCATTCAGAAATAAAAAATGCAATTACACTAATAGAAAAAGACATAAAAGCAAAAGAAGAAAAATCTAAAGAATTAGAAGAATCACAAAATACCTATGAAGGAAACATGAAAATTAATATAGCCACATTAGAAGGTCTTAAAGAAAAAACTGACATTAATAAATCTAAAGTTAAGACTTTAGAAGTAGGTATTTTGGATAAAAAGAAAAAAATTGCTACTATTCATGGAGCAATTACTAGAAAAGAAAATGAAGTTAGAGAATTAACAAAAAATATAAATGGTCTTGAAGCTAATAAAAATATGCTTATTAATTTAGAAAAACATTATGAAGGTTATAATAGAACTGTTAAAATCCTTATGGATAGAATAAACAAAAATGAAATTAATTTTGCATTAGGTACAAAAGTAGTAGGTGAAATTTTTTCCGTAGAAAAAAAATATGAAGTTGCTGTTGAAATAGCTCTTGGAGGTGCTATTTCAAATGTAATAACAGAAAATGATACTATAGCAAAAAAACTTATTCAATACTTAAAGGTAAATAATCTTGGAAGAGCAACATTTCTACCTCTTAATAATATTAGAGGTAACAAATTAAATGTAGATAAGAACATTCAAGCTATTGATGGATTTATAGGAATTGCTTCTGATGTTATTTCTTATGATATAAAGTTTGAAAAAGCTATTAATAATATATTAGGAAGGACAGTTGTATGTACAGATATGGATTCTGCCCTTGTTATATCTAAAAAAAGTAATAATAGCTATAGAATAGTAACATTATCAGGAGAAATAATAGCACCAGGTGGTGCCATGACAGGTGGTAGTATTAAAGCTAAAAATACAAACATTTTAGGAAGAAAAAGGGAGATAGAAGAACTTTCTAAATCCTTAGAAGAAGGTAAAAATAATTTAACTAAGGCTACTAATGAATTAGACTCATTAAAATTAAATTTAAAAGATATTGATGAACAAATATTAAATGATAAAGATAATATTCACTTTAAAAATATAGAAATAACTAAAGATGAAAGTGAAATACAATCCCTTAGAAATGAAATTGAAAAATTTAAGCATAGCTTAGAAGTTGCTAAAGGTGAAATTTTAAGAAATGCTTCTGATATTGAAAAACTTAATAAATCATTAAATAATAAAAATTATGAACTTTCAAATATTGAAGGGAAAAATTATTCTAATAAGGAAAAAGTAACAGACCTTGAAAATAAGCTTAATGAATACAAAGAATCTTTAGATAAATTATCTAAAGATTTAACAGAAGCTAAAATAAAAAAGGTTTCTTTAGATGAAAGCTATAAAGTAAAAGAAAATGAAGTTAAAAGAAAAGAAGAGGAAATTTCAGAAAATAACTTAAGAATAAATAATGTTTTAGAAGAAATTGAACAAAATAATCAGAAAATAACTGAATATAAAAATATAATTATAATATCTAATAAAAAAATACAAGACTTTACTTCTCTTATTAAAACCTTAGAAGACTACTTTAAAGAAGATGAACTTGAAAAGAGTAAATTGAAGGATGAAATTAAAATAGAAGATAGTAAAATATCTGAACTTTCAGATGTTATAAATAAAGAAGAAGGTAATTTAAATAAAAGTGAAATTCAAAAAGCTAAAAGCGAAATGGAAAGGGATGGCTACTATACAAAGCTTAATGAAGAATTAGAGCTAACTTTTGCAGAAGCTTTGGAAATAGCAAAAGAAATAGGTGATATTTCAAAATGCAAAGAAGATATTTCATCATTAAAGAGAAAAATTACAGCCCTTGGTACAGTTAATCTTGCAGCTATAGAAGAATACTTAGAAGTTAAAGAAAAATTTGAATTTATGTATACTCAAGAACAAGATTTAATTAAGGCAAAAGAAGAACTTCAAAATGTTATTTTAGAAATGACAGATAAAATGAAAGAACTTTTCTCTGAAAATTTTAAAATATTAAATGAAAATTTCAATGAAACTTTTAAAGAATTGTTTAAGGGTGGTAGTGCAGAACTTATTCTTGCAGAAGGTGATGAACTTACTGCAAATATTGATATAAATGTTGAACCGCCAGGTAAAAAACTTCAAAATATAAATTTAATGTCTGGTGGTGAAAAAGTTTTATCAGCCATTGCACTTATGTTTGCAATACTTAAAATGAAACCAACACCATTTTGTATATTAGATGAAATTGAAGCTGCCCTTGATGATGCAAATGTATATAGGTATGCTGAATTTTTAAAAGAGTTTTCAAAAAACACTCAATTTATTGTTATTACTCATAGAAAGGGTACAATGGAAGCCAGTGATATGATGTATGGTGTGACAATGCAGGAGAAAGGTGTGTCTAAGGTTGTATCAGTAGATTTGACTAAGGAAGCCATATAAGGAGGAAAATAATGTTTAATAAATTTTTTGATAAATTAAAAACTGGATTATCTAAAACAAGAGATGGATTAACAGATAAAATAAATGAAGTACTTAAACTAGCAGTTACTATAGATGACGATTTATATGATGAGTTAGAGGAAATACTAATAACATCCGATATTGGCATGGATACAACATGTGAAATAATTGACAGACTAAAAGAAAAAATTAGAAAAGAAAAAATAAATGATACAGAAGAAGTAATTCCAACTCTTAAAAAAGTAATAAAAGAAATGATGCTTGAAGGTTATGATGAAGATGAGGACACAAATACTAAAAAAGTTATATTGGTAATTGGCGTAAATGGAGCTGGAAAAACTACATCTATTGGAAAAATGGCAGCTAAGTATAAAAATGATGGTAAAAAAGTTTTGCTTGCAGCAGCAGATACCTTTAGAGCAGCTGCTATAGATCAGCTTGAAGTATGGAGTCAAAGAGCTAGTGTAGATATTGTAAAACAAGAAGAAGGTTCAGATCCTGCTGCTGTAGTTTTTGATGCAATATCTGCAGCTAAAGCTAGAAATGTAGATGTGCTTATATGTGATACTGCAGGAAGACTTCATAATAAAAAGAACTTAATGAATGAGCTTTCAAAAATAAATAGAATTATTGATAGAGAATATAGTGAAGCAAAAAAAGAAACATTGCTTGTTTTAGATGGTACAACAGGACAAAATGCCGTATCTCAAGCCAAACAATTTATGGAGGCATGCCCTATTGATGGCATAATTCTTACAAAACTTGATGGAACTGCTAAGGGTGGAGTTGTTATTTCAATAAAACAGACTCTTAATATTCCAGTAAAATATATAGGTGTTGGAGAAGGTATTGAAGATCTTCAAGAATTTGATGCAGAAAGCTTTGCAGAAGCAATTATTTAATTTTTATATAGCTGTTAAGTAAAAATACTTGACAAGTATATATGCACATGATATTATACTCATTGTGGGTAGGGTGATTACATGGAAAGTATGGAAGATAGAATTAAAATATCACTTTTAATGGATTTTTATGGGCCATTATTAACAGAAAAGCAAAAAGATGTTATGGAATTCTATTATAATGATGATTTGTCTCTTTCAGAAATTGCTGAATTAAATAATACAAGTCGTCAGGCAACATATGATTTAATAAAAAGATGTTATAAATTACTTCTATCATACGAGGAAAAACTTAACTTACTTCAAAAGAGTATAAATCGAAAGAAAAGTATAAAAAATTTTGCAGATGAATTAAAACGTAAATATGCTATAAAAGATGAAGAATATGAAAAAATTATTTTAAAGCTAGAAGATTTGCAATAAGGAGGTTTAATATGGCTTTTGAAGGATTAGCAGATAAGCTTCAAAATACCTTTAAAAAATTAAAAGGTAAAGGAAAATTAAATGAAAAAGATATAAAAGAAGCTATGAGAGAAGTTAAACTTGCATTACTTGAAGCAGATGTTAATTTCAAAGTAGTAAAAAAGTTTATATCAAGTGTAAGCGAAAAGTGTGTTGGAAGTGAAGTGCTTGAAAGTTTAACTCCTGGTCAGCAGGTTGTTAAAATTGTTAATGATGAGCTTACTAAATTAATGGGTGAGAGCGAAGGAAAAATTAATTATTCAAGTATGGGACCTACAGTTATTATGCTTGTAGGACTTCAAGGTGCTGGTAAAACTACCATGTGTGGTAAACTTGCCCTTCAACTTAGAAAGAAAAATAAAAAACCACTTTTAGTTGCTTGTGATATATATAGACCTGCAGCAATTAAACAACTTGAAGTAGTTGGTAAGCAAATAGATATACCAGTTTTTTCAATGGGAGATAAATTACCTGCTGTAGAAATTGCCAAAAGTGGTATAAAACATGCTAGAGATAATGGCAATAATGTTGTTATAGTAGATACTGCTGGTAGACTTCAAATTGATGAAGATTTAATGCAGGAACTTAAAGATCTTAAGGAAGAAATTAATCCAAATGAAATTCTTTTAGTTGTAGATTCTATGACTGGACAGGATGCTGTAAATGTTGCTCAAACATTTAATGATGATTTAGATGTTACAGGTGTTATACTTACAAAACTTGATGGTGACACAAGAGGTGGTGCTGCACTTTCAATTAAAAGTATTACTTCAAAGCCAATTAAGTTTATTGGTGTAGGTGAAAAAATGAGTGATTTTGAAGTTTTTCATCCTGATAGAATGGCTTCAAGAATACTTGGTATGGGAGATGTTTTGTCTCTTATAGAAAAAGCCCAAGAAGCAATAGATGAAAAGGAAGCTAAAAATTTAGCTACTAAAATGATGGGCAATGATATTAATTTTGAAGATTATTTAACAGCTATGGAACAAATGAAAAAGCTTGGACCTATAAATAAGCTTATGGAAATGATTCCTGGTGTAAATAGTGATATGCTTAAAAAAATAGATATGGAAAAAGGCGAAAAGGAACTTGAAAAAGTTAAAGCTATTATTTATTCCATGACAATTAAAGAAAGGAGAAATCCTTCTCTTGTAATTGGTTCAGCTTCAAGAAAAAAGAGAATTGCCCTTGGTGCTGGTACAACAATACAGGAAATTAATAAACTTATTAAAGGTTATGACATGATGAAGAAAAATATGAAGCAAATGAAGTCATTAACTAAAAAATCAAAAAAAGGTTTATTTGGTAAATTACCATTTTAAATAAATTTACAAACTTTTAAAGGAGGTGAAACATAAAAATGGCAGTAAAAATAAGATTAAGAAGAATGGGTGCTAAAAAGGCTCCTTTTTATAGAGTAGTAGTTGCTGATTCTAGAGCTCCAAGAAATGGTAGATTCATAGAAGAAATAGGATACTATAATCCAACTGTAAAACCAGTTGAAGTTAAATTCAACGAAGAAAAAGCTACTGAATGGTTAAAAAAAGGTGCTCAACCTACTGACGTAGTTAAGAGACTATTTGACAAAGCAGGCTTAAACAAGTAATTTTTTGGAGGTGTATAAGCACTTATGAAAGAATTAGTTGAAATTATAGCTAAGTCTCTTGTTGACAATCCAAGTGAGGTAAAGGTTAATGAAGTAGTAAAAGAAGATACTACTGTTTTACAGTTATCTGTTGGAGAAGGTGACATGGGAAAAGTTATTGGAAAACAGGGGAAAATAGCTCGAGCTATTAGAACCGTTGTTAAGGCTGCAGCAATTAAGGAAAACAAAAAAGTAGCAGTAGAGATTATTTAATTATTTAGGGCTGTCTCATTTGAGACTAGCCCTTTTTAAATATATAATAAGGTGTGATTTTTTAATGGATAAATATTTTAGAGTTGGTGAAATTGTAAATACTCATGGATTAAAAGGTGAAGTTAAAGTTAAACCTTTAACAGATGATGTAAATAACTTTAAAAGATATGGTAAAGTTTTAGTTGAGGGTAAGGATTGGAAAGAAATCCAAGGGGTTAAATTTCAAAAAGATAGAGTTATTTTAAAACTTGAAGGTATAGATTCAATAGATGAAGCTGAAAAATATAAAACAAAAAAATTAAGTGTTCTTAGGGATGATGAACCAGAACTTGAAGAAGGAGAATATTACGTTTGTGATTTAAAAGAATGCACTGTATATGACACAAATGGAAATAAGCTTGGAAAGATATATGATGTGTTAAGTACTAAAAATAATGATGTATATTGGATAAAAAAACCTAAAGAATTATTAATACCAGTACTTGAAAATATTGTTGAAGAAGTTAATATGGATGAAAAAAAGGTAATAATTCGCCCAGTAGGAGAATGGATGGATGAAGATTAGCATATTAACACTCTTCCCAGAAATGTTTGATATTTTTAATCATTCAATTATAGGTAGAGCAAGGGAAAAAAATATTATAGATTTAGAATTTTTCAATATAAGAGACTATACTTTAGATAAGCATAAAAAGGTTGATGATTATCCATATGGTGGTGGCGCTGGTATGGTAATGGCAGCACAGCCTGTTGTAGATACAATAAAAAAAGCTAAAGAATCAAATAATGGTAAAGTTATATTTTTAGGCCCAAGAGGAAAAACTTTTAATCAAAAAATGGCTCAAAAGTTTTCTAAAGAAGAAAATCTTATATTTTTATGTGGTCATTATGAAGGTATTGATGAAAGAGCTTATGAATATATAGATGCAGAAATTTCCCTTGGAGATTTTATATTAACAGGAGGAGAAATGGCTGCTGTTCCAATAATAGATTCAATACTTAGATTAATTCCTGGTGTTCTTGGAAAAGAAGAAAGTTTCATGGAAGAATCATATTCTGATGGACTTCTTGAATATCCACAATATACAAGGCCTGAAAATTTTAATGGTGCATTAGTTCCTAAAATATTACTTTCTGGGCATCATGAAAATATAAGGAAATGGAGAAGAAAACAGTCACTTCTTATAACAAAAGAGCGTAGACCAGATCTTTATACAAAGGTTAAACTTACAAAAGAAGATAATAAAATTTTAAAAGATAATACATTATAAAATTTTTGTTGAAATGAAAGCTATTTTATGATAAAATACAATTTGTGCTAGTACGGGCGCTCCTCTGTTAATTAAGCTTTAGCATGAACGTCAAATTATCTTAAGGAGGGAATGCACAATGAACGAAATTTTAAAAGCTATAGAACAAGAACAAATTAGAACTGATTTACCAAGCTTTAATGTTGGTGATAACGTAAGAGTTCACGTTAAAATCAAAGAAGGTAACAAAGAAAGAATTCAAGCATTTGAAGGAACTGTTATTAAGAAGCAAAATGGTGGTTTAAGAGAAACTTTTACTGTAAGAAGACTTGCTTATGGTACAGGAGTTGAAAGAACATTCCCATTAAATGCTCCAATAATAGAAAAAATTGAAGTTACTAGAAGAGGTAAAGTAAGAAGAGCTAAACTATACTACTTAAGAGACAGAGTTGGTAAGGCTACTAAGGTTAAAGAATTATTAAGATAATATAATTTTTTGAATTAGAAGGAATGGGACTTATTTTTTAAGTCCCTTTTCTATTATATAAATTTATTAAGTAATATTGTAAGGAGGATATTTTTATGGCAATAAATTGGTTCCCTGGTCATATGAAAAAAACACAAAGAGAAATAAGAGAAAATTTAAGGCTTGTTGATGCTGTTATTGAAATAAGAGATGCAAGAATACCTAGATCTTCAGCAAATCCTGATATAGATAGGATAGTAGGGGATAAACCAAGAATAATTCTTCTTAATAAATGTGATTTATCAGAGCAAAAGGCTACAAAAGAATGGATAAAACATTTAAATTCTAAAAATGTCAGAGCATTAGAGGTTAATTGCCTTAAGGGAATTGGCGTAAAAAATATTGCACCAGCTTTACTTGAACTATTAAAAGAAAAGCATGAAAGATTAAGGGCAAAGGGAATTGTAAAAATTACAACAAGAGTAATGGTTGTGGGAATTCCTAATTGTGGTAAGTCAACTTTTATAAATAAAATGGCTAGAAATACTATTGCAAAAACAGGAAATAGACCAGGAGTTACAAAAAATAAGCAATGGATAAAAACAGCAATAGGTGTTGATTTATTAGATACTCCAGGAGTATTATGGCCTAAATTTAAGGATGATGAAACAGCTTTAAATTTAGCTTTTACAGGTGCTATTAAAGATGAAATAATGGATATAGAAGATTTAGCTTATAGGCTTGTAGAAAGGCTTCAAAAATTTTATCCAGAGAAACTTATACAAAGATATAAAATTGATAAGGTTTTTGATGATCCATTAGAAACAATGAATGCTATTGCACTAAAAAGAGGTGCTATTATGAAAGGAAGAGAAATTGATTATAATAGAATTTCAGTAATTTTATTAGATGAATTTAGATCTGGAACTATTGGAAAAATTACATTAGAACGACCATAAAAATTAATATTTTAAATGATAATTTTTTAAGGTAAATTGGACACACTATTACTGAGATGATATTATGGATAACAGTATGAAGAAAAATCACAGTAAAAAGCATAAAAGTATTAATCATAATCCTCAGGTAGAAAGTGTAAGGGCAGTTTTTGGAGAACCAAAAGCTCATGATAATGAATTTTTACCTAAAACCTTTAAGTAAAAATAAAAAGAAGCAGAAAATTTCTGTTTCTTTTTTTAATATTTTATGAACTTAAATATGCTATAAAATTAAGTAATTAAAATATATAGTAAATTATGATAAATTCAATATATACAATTTTAAAATGTATTTAGGAGAGGATTATATGGCTATAAAAAAATTTGAGAGTAATATGTTAAATTTAACATATGATTTTATGTCTATTATTAGCACTTTATTTAATGATGAAGAATGTATGGCATTAACTGATACAGAAAAATTTTTATACATAAAAATGGGTAAGAATTTTAAATTACCATATACTGTTGGAGATAAGATAAATGATTCTATAAGACAAACTATTATAAGCAGGAAAGCAATTGTACAAGATATTCCTAAACGAATAGTTCCTATTGGTGCTAAATATTTTTCTTTTCCAATTATTGAAGATGATAATGTAGTTGGAATGCTTTTAGTTGCAATACATCTTGAAAATAGATATGAACTTAATAACATAATAAAAGAAATTACTGAATCTTTAATAAAATCATCTGATAGAATTAAGGATGTGTCACTAGGAGTTCAGGAACTAGCCTTAATGAATAAAGAATTACTAAAAAAGACTAATGATACAAATAGTAAGGCAAAAGATACCGATAAAATTGTTAGCATTATTCAAGATATTTCTTCTCAAACTAATTTACTTGGATTAAATGCTTCTATTGAAGCAGCAAGGGCAGGAGAATCTGGAAGAGGTTTTTCTATAGTTGCAGAAGAAATAAGAAAACTTTCTACTACATCAAAAGAATCCATTGATAAAATAGATAGTATCGTAAAGGAAATATCTGAGGGAATAAATGGTATTGATATTGGACTTGATAAGGTGAATGAATTATCTAAAAAACAATCAAGTTCTTTAGAAGAAATAACATCTTCTCTTGATGAACTTAATGATACAGTAAAGAAATTAAATATGTTAGCTTCAAAAATAAAATAGAATTAAGTATAAAAAAGCTTCACACCAATTTTAGCGTGAAGCTTTTTAAATAAGATTTTTATTTAGCAGAACCTATTCCAAAAACTTCTGTTTTTCCCTTAACTAAGCATAACATAATTATTGGGAAAATTAAAGACATTATAAGTGACAAAAGACTAAATCCATTAAAGATTATTGAAACAACAATTGAAACAAGTTCAATTACAAAATAGCCATAAACTCCAATAGCTTTCTTTTGTAAAAGAAGAATAAGTGATACAACTAAAAGTATAGATAAAATTAGTGAAATAACAGCAGATGGCATATTTACTAATTCATCTACTTGTTCAGAAGATATAAGTGAATTACCTTCATAAACACTTCTAATTTTATCTGGCATAGCTATTATTACTAGATTGCCTATAATACCAAAGAAATTAGCAATAAAAGTTAAAATAGCTATTGCAATAATACCTCCTCCAACTTTTTGATCGTCATTGTAATTATATTCCATTAGGAAACACCCCCCTGTAAAATTTTTCATAAAGAACAACAAATGTTTCTTATGTATTTATTATAAAACTTTTTGTAGTATATATAAATATTATTAATAAATGTAAGGATTATTTAAGGTTATCTTAATATTTAAATAAATATTAGTATATATGGTATAATTATTATAAGTAAATGTAATAAATATAGAAAATACAATAATATAAAAATTATAAATTAAAGGAGAGACATATATGGAATTTATTAGGGGTCAAAGAGTAAAACTTAAGGATATATTAAAGGGAGATATTTTAAAAATCAATTGTAATATTACAAATAATCAAAATGATGAAATGGATATGTGCTGTTTTGGAGTAGATGAAAATGATAAGTTAAGTGATGATAGATACTTTGTTTTTTATAATCAATTAAGCTCTCCTTATGATGCAATAAAAAAAGATGAAAATAGTAATGTTTTTTATATAAACTTTTCTAAAATACCAGAAGGTATTAAGAAGGTAGTTTTATGCATTTCAATAGATGGAAATATCACAATGAAGGATATTAATGAAAGTTCAATAGATTTTTATGATGGAAATATAAATTTTGGTAGATTTAGTATATATAAAGAGGATTACACTAATGAAAAATCTATTATACTATGTGAAATATATAATAAGGATAATTTATGGAGAATAAATCTAATTGCAAGAGGCTTTTTTGGGGGGCTTTCAGACATATTAAAAAATTATGGTGGAGAAGTAGCAGAGGAGGAAGAATGTCCTAAGACTTTAGGAAATAGTTCTGGTACATTAAATAATTATGAAGAGAAAAAAGTTATTTTAGAAAAGAAAGAAAAAGTTAAAAAGGTTGTTTTAGAAAAGGCACCAAGACTTATTGATCTCACAAAAAAAGCTAATGTAGTTTTAGAAAAGAAGCATATTGATAATGTTGTGGCATCAGTAGTTCTTGTACTTGATAATTCAGGATCTATGGATTGGCAATATAAAAATGGAGATGTACAAAAAGCTTTAGATAAACTTCTTCCAGTAGCACTTATGTTTGATGATGATGGTGTTTTAGATTGCTGGGCCTTTGCAAGTAAATGTAAAAATTTATCAGAAATAACGTTAGACAATATTGATAATTATCTTAATAATGAAGGTAGAGGTTGGAAAAAATGGATTGAAGGTAGATGGAATAATGAACCTGTTGTTATGAAGGAAATAATTAAAAAATATAAAAATAATACAATTCCAACATATATTGTGTTTATTAGTGATGGTGGTGTATCAGAAACTGTAAAAATAAAGAAGTTATTGAGAGAAGCTTCAGATTATCCTATATTTTGGCAGTTTGTTGGAATTGGTGGAAGAAATTATGGTATATTACAAGAACTTGATGTAATTGATGGCAGAACAGTTGATAATGCTAATTTCTTTTCTATAGATAACATAAATGCTTTATCAGATGAAGAGTTATATGAAAAACTATTAAATGAATTTCCTATGTGGCTTAAAGCTGCTAGAGAAAAAAATATTTTAAAATAATGGAGGCTTTTAAAGGTGGATTTTAATAACATACAAAATATGAGTTTTGCAAAAATTAAAGAAAGAGTATCATTAATAAACATAGATAAAGAATATAATAGTGAAGAATTTTTAAAAATTGTAGAAATACTTAAAAGTGATAAAAGGAAAAATGTAAATTCTTTAGGAGATAGGTTATTAAAATCTAAAAATAAGATCATAGAAGAAATAAAAAGAGTAAAGAAACTTTACGAATTTGAAGAAGGATTTGGAGAATATAAGTATGTGGCAGGAGTTGATGAGGTAGGAAGAGGTCCTTTAGCTGGTCCTATTGTAGCTGCTGCTGTTATACTTAATCATAATTCCTTAGATGAAAATATGATTTTAGGCTTAAATGATTCTAAAAAAATATCAGAAAAGCATAGAGAAGAATTGGCAGAAAAAATAAAAGAAAAAGCTATATCTTATAAAATATCTTTATGTACAAATGATGAAATAGATAAGTATGGCATAGGGTATTGTAACAACAAAGTTTTTTTAGATAGTGTTAATAATTTATCTGTAAAACCAGATTTAGTATTATCAGATGGATATCCTATTAAAAATATTACATTTCCTAATAAAGCTGTAGTAAAAGGCGATACAAAAGCAGCAGCTATTGCAGCTGCTTCTATTATTGCCAAAGTGTACAGAGATAATTTAATGAAAGAGTATGCTATTAAATACAAAGATTATCATTTTGAATCTAATGTAGGCTATGGGTCTAGTGAGCATATAAAAGCAATACACGAAAAAGGAATATGCCCTATACATAGAAAGAGTTTTTTAACTAAAATACTTGAAAAGTAATATTATCTAAAAGCATCTTCTATATAATTAAATTTGTAAGTATTATCAAATTTATTAAATATAATAAAGCAAGCATCATACCTTATATAATAGTTATAAAGATTATTTATATATATGTAGTATGATGCAATTTTTTTTATTGTAAGTTGCTTTTTATAATTTATACATTCTAAAGTAGAACAGAAGTTTTCAGAAAATCTAGTTTTTACTTCTACAAAAACTAATATATTATTTTTTGTAGCTATAATATCTATTTCTCCATTTTTCTTTTTATAGTTTCTATCTTTTAAAAAATAATTATTTTTTATTAAATACCTTGTGCAAAGATCTTCTCCAAAATTTCCAATTGGTTTGTTATATTCTTTCATATTTCACCTTAAATATTATTTTTTATAAAGTATTCCCTAAATAACAAAAAGTAAACATATTATAAAAAAATTATCCTTGCATTTATTTTGGTGGTATGGTATAAAATAGCTAACACTAGGTAGCTAAAAATAATAGTAAATAAAATATATGGAGGAATAAAATGGGTAACAATCGAAAAGAAGAAATTGTTATGGCAACAATGGAGCTTGCTGCGGAAAATGGTTTGGCAAATGTTTCAATGAATATGATTGCTGAAAGGATAGGAATAAAAAAGCCTTCTCTTTACAAACATTTTGCTTCAAAAGAGGATATTGTAGAAGCTATGTATCAATGTCTTAGAAATAAGTCGAAAGAAAAAGCTAATATAAAAGCTATAGATTATAATTCCTTATTTGCAGGAAAAACTGCTTTTGAAATATTAAAGCAGATGGTATATGGTTATATTAGAATGACTGAGCAGGAGCAAATGTTTAATTTTTATAAAATCATTTATTCGGAACGAAGTATCCAACCAATGGCTGCCAAAATAATGGCAGAAGAAACTGAAAGAATGATTTTTGTAACTAAACAGCTATTTTACGCTATGGAGGTTCATAAAATACTACATTTTCATAATGCAGATATAAGTGCAGTAAGTTTTGCAATGACAGTACATGGACTTATGGATTATAAAATGGATCAAAGCACAGGAGGGTATGAAGCTATAGGTAATGATAAAAATCTCCTTAATGATTACCTTAAGTGGTTTTGTCAGGAAAATGCAATAGAAAAGTAGAGGAAGTGATTTAAGAAAATAATAATTAAATGGTAAGAGTAATTATTTATAAATAAATTTTTATTTGATTTCCCTTTAAAATAGCAGTATTTGTGGATGACACCATTAGTGTCACGGGTGTGACCCTTAGATTCTTTATCTTTTTTAGTTTTTTTGCTACTTTCAAATTAGCTAAGGCAAAAGAGAAAGGAGATAAAAAAATGAAAAAGAATGGAAAAAGATTATTAATTTTAGGAAGTGTGTTAGTTATAGCATTTGCTATTTGGACATTATTAATTCAGATAGTAGATGTGCAGTCTATTGGACAAAATGGAACTAATGTAGGTTTTGCAACATTTAACTATTGGTTTCATAAATTAACAGGTGTAAGTATGACAATTTATATCATTACTGACTGGTTGGGGCTTGTACCATTATTTGTTTGTATAGTGTTTGGTGGAATTGGATTTGTTCAATTAATTAAAAGAAAGAGTCTTTTTAAAGTGGATTATGATATTATATTTTTAGGAATATATTACATTATAGTGATATTTAGTTACCTTATTTTTGAGGCTATTCCCATTAATTACAGACCAATACTTATTGAAGGATTTATGGAAGCTTCATATCCATCGTCAACAACTCTTCTTGTATTAAGTGTTATGCCAACGCTTATTTATCAAGTTAATTACAGATTAAAAAATGTTGCAGTAAAAAAGATTATTAGTATTTTTGTAATTACATTTTCTTTATTTATGGTAATAGGAAGACTGATTTCAGGAGTTCATTGGTTTACTGATATTGTAGGCTCAGTTGTGTTAAGTGCAGGTTTATTTAATATTTATAAAGGGGCTGTTTGGTTGTGTTACAAAGAAAAGAAGTAATTTGGAGGTTATTATTATATGGAATTTAATGAAAAACTTCAGCAATTAAGAAAAAGTAGAGGACTTACCCAGGAAGAATTAGCAGAAGCTTTATATGTATCTAGAACTGCCATTTCAAAATGGGAGTCAGGAAGGGGATACCCAAGTATTGACTCATTAAAGGAAATATCAAATTATTTTTCAGTAACAATTGATGATTTGTTATCAGGGGATAAATTAATTTCTATTGCTGAAAAAGAAAATAAATCTAGTATCAGAGGTATATGTGATTTATTATTTGGAATTGTAGATTTATTTTCCTTTATACTTGTAGTTTTGCCCCTTTATCCAAAACAAACTGATGGATATATTTTTTCAGTAAATTTGTTTGCATATGCACAAACAACATCCTTTAATTTATTGACTTATTGGATCTTATTTAGTGTCCTTATTGTTATTGGAATTGTAAAGATTATGTTAACACAATTTAAGATTGAAAAAGGACATAAAGTTATCACTAGCATTTCAATGGTGAGTAGTATTTTAACAGTTTTATTTTTGGCATTGACAAGGGAAGCCTATGCTATAACTGTAGCGTTTTTGTTATTAATAATAAAGGGAATATTACTTTTGAAGTATATAAAGGTGGGGGATTCTGATTTACATAAACAGAACTGAAAGGTAAAAAAATTCTCATTAAATTGTATAGAAATCTACGCATTTCCCGTGTGATGAAGTAAAATAAAAGAAAAACTTTGTCTCACAGGAGGGCTTGTGGGAAGGAAAGAACAAAGAATTA
>JAAYQS010000216.1 GCA_012519155.1 Clostridiales bacterium | reverse complement strand
GGAAGAGTTAGATTTGTTAATTCTGAAACAGATAATACCTTTAAAGTTATATTGCCGGGGAAATACTAAGAAATAGTTATATAATTTTAGTGTTGTAACATTGACAAAACCCTCCAATAATATTATTCTAAAGAAAGTGTGAAAATTAGAAAAAATGTAGCTAAATTAATAAATATAATGTATAATTAGTTAAATTTAAATAATATTTGAAAGGAGATTTTTGGCTAGATGAGTAATGTATTAGATGAGTTATTAGAACGTGGATACATAAAACAGTTTACCCATGAGGAAGAAACAAGAGAGTTATTAAATAAGGAGAAAATAACTTTTTATATAGGTTTCGATCCTACTGCTGATAGTTTACATGTTGGTCACTTTATAGCACTTATGTTTATGGCTCATATGCAAAAAGCTGGTCATAGACCAATAGCACTTCTTGGTGGTGGGACTGCAATGGTTGGTGATCCATCAGGTAAAACTGATATGAGAAAAATGCTTACAAAAGAACAAATTGAGCATAATGTTAATTCTATAAAAAAACAAATGGAAAGATTTATAGATTTTTCTGATGGTAAAGCATTATTAGTTAATAATGCAGACTGGCTTTTAAATTTAAATTATGTGGATTTTTTAAGAGATATTGGAACACATTTCACAGTAAACAGAATGCTTGCAGCTGAATGTTTTAAGCAAAGAATGGAAAAAGGATTATCATTCTTAGAATTTAACTATATGTTAATGCAAGGATATGATTTCTATGTATTAAACCAAAAATATGGATGCAAGATGGAACTTGGTGGAGACGATCAATGGTCCAATATGATTGCAGGTGTAAGACTTATACGAAGCAAAGCTCAAACTGATGCTTATGCAATGACATGTGCACTTTTAACAAATAGTCAAGGTCAAAAGATGGGAAAAACAGTAGGGGGAGCTTTATGGCTTGATCCTAAGAAAACTTCACCATATGATTTTTATCAATATTGGAGAAATGTTGATGATGCAGATGTTGAAAAGTGTTTAGCATTATTAACATTTTTACCAATGGATGAAGTAAGAAGACTTGGTTCATTAGAAGGTGCAGAAATAAATAAGGCAAAAGAAATACTTGCTTATGAAGTTACAAAGCTTGTACATGGTGAAGAAGAGGCTAAAAAGGCACAGGAAGCTGCTAGAGCATTATTTGCAGGTGGCGTAGATATGAGTAATGTTCCAACTGTTGAAATATCTAAGGATGTATTAGGAAGTACAGTTCTTGATGTTATAGCTCAAAATAAGATTGTACCATCAAAAAAGGAAGGAAGAAGACTTATAGAGCAAAATGGATTATCATTAAATGATGAAAAAGTTACTGATGTTCAAAGATTACTAACAGAAGAAGATTTTAAAAATGGATCAGCTTTAATAAAAAGAGGTAAAAAGAATTATACTAAGTTAGAACTTAAATAATAAATAGTATGTGGCTATTGCATTGCAATAGCCATTTTTAATTTACAATATTATGAAAAAAGTAATTGAAACAAGCTATGTAGAATAGTATAATTTACATAAGAAAAAGAAGTAAAGGGGGGATATTTGTGAATGATTTATTGGTAATAATACCAGCGTATAATGAAGAAATGAATATTATAAAAGTGGTAAAAGAAGTAAAAGAAGAAATTAAGGATGCTGATATTTTAGTAGTAAACGATTCATCTACTGATAATACATTAAATGTATTAAAGGAAAACAATATAAATTACATAACAACTCCCTATAATCTTAATTATTCAGGTGCAATTCAAACTGGTTTTAAGTATGCAGCCAAAAAGGGGTATAAATATGTAGCGCAATTTGATGGTGATGGTCAACATATAGCATCTGAGTTATCAAAATTATATATGGAAGCTAAACTTAAAAATTATGATATTGTTATTGGTTCAAGATTTATTCAAAAAACAAACTATAAGCATTCACTATTTAGAAAAATAGGAACATTATTATTTAAGCATATTATAAAAGCAATATGTAGTAGAAAAATTACAGATCCAACATCAGGAATGCAGGTATTAAATAGAAAGGTTTATACGAAATATGCTAAGATAGGTAATTATCCAGAATATCCAGATGCCAATTTAATAATAGAAATGTTGATATTAGGATATTCAATAAAGGAAATTCCAGTAGAAATGAGAGAAAGAGAATTTGGTGTAAGTATGCATTGTGGTATTTGGAAACCCTTCACATATATGATAAGAATGATTTATAGCATTATTATTATTTTATTAAGATATAAAGGTGTAAAGAAAATGAAGATGGAAATGGTAGGTGAGAATAATGGCACCAACTAGAATATTTTTTACAATATTAAGTTTAATATTTTCAGTATTAGTTATTTGTAAAGTAAGAAAAAGAAGATTTTTTGAAAAAGATAGTTTTATGTGGCTTATTGGATGTTTCGTTATGCTTATTTTGGGGCTATTTCCAACTATAGTTATAAGATTTGCAAATATAATTGGCATTGAATATGCACCATCATTATTATTTCTTGTTGCTATTGTTTTTGCAATGTTTTTATTATTTAGATATAGTCAAGAGGTTAGCAAACTTAAGGAAGAAACTAAGGAACTTGGTGAACGTATAGTAGTTTTAGAAAAATTATTAGATGAAAAGCAAAATGAAAAAAAGGATAATGGCCAATAAAGGTAATATGATATGAAGGAAAATTTAAAACATAAAATATTAATGGGTGCAATAGCATTTTTATGTGTTATGGTTTGTACGTGTTTTTATATAGTAGATATTAGAACACAAGCTGTAAACTCAAATTATGATACTAGTTTTTGTAATATGGGATATGGTTATGATGAACAGGTAATAACAAATAATGTAATTGTTAAACAGAGTTTTTCAATAAAAGATAATATATCTGGAATAAAGCTTGGAATTAAATCAAATAGTAAAAAAACAAGAGGAAATTTAATAGT
>JAAYQS010000028.1 GCA_012519155.1 Clostridiales bacterium | reverse complement strand
ATCTAAAAATGGCAAAGTAATAAAAAATGAATTATTAACCTTTAAAAATATGCTTAAAAATTCTAAATATGAATATACCCTTGAAGAATTATATTATGCTATAGCATTAGATGTAGAACCACTAATTATGACCAATAAGGATTTATTAAATTATGAATTTATGCAGTTTAATGATCAAAAACTTCATATAAATATTTAAATTAAAACTAAAAATGAAAGGACGATAATAATGAAATTAACTCCTGTGATGAGTCAATATGTTCAGATGAAAGAAAAATACAATGACTGTATTTTATTTTACAGGGTTGGAGATTTCTATGAAATGTTTTTTGAAGATGCGAAATTAGCAGCAAGGGAGTTAGAACTTGTACTTACAGGAAAAGATTGTGGCTTAGAAGAAAGAGCTCCTATGAGTGGCATACCTTACCATGCTGCATCATCATACATATCAAGGCTTGTATCAAAAGGGTATAAGGTAGCTATTTGTGAACAAATTGAAGATCCAGCCTTAGCTAAAGGACTTGTTAAGAGAGATGTTATTAAAATAGTAACACCAGGTACTTATACTGATGAATCTTCTGAAGGAAATAAAAACAATGTTTATATAGCATGTATTTTAGAAGAAAATGGTTATTTTGGCATAGCCTATTCAGACATTAGTACAGGAGAATTTAAAACTACTTCCTTTACAAATTTAAAAAGTACTTTAATTGATGAAATAACAAAAATAGAGCCAAGGGAAATTTTACTTAATAATAAGGTTAATAACCTTTTAGAAAAAGACTTAATTTCACATATAAATACAGTAATAACAAAAAAAGATTTTTCAACATTTAAAGTAACAGATGAAGAAATTATAGAACAATTTTCTAAAGTTGAAGTAGATGGACTTGAAGAAACTTCTAAAAATGCATGCAAAGTTCTTCTTAAATACATTTTTGAAACACAGAAAATGTCACTAACTAATATTAACTTTTTGGAAAAATACAACATAGTTAACTATATGTCAATTGATGGAAACACAAGACGAAACTTAGAACTTACAGAAAGTATACGAGAAAAATCAAAAAAGGGTTCCCTTTTATGGGTTTTAGATAAAACTGCTACATCTATGGGAGGAAGAGCTTTAAGACGTTTTGTTGAAGAACCATTAATAAAAAAAGCAGAAATTGAAAAAAGACTTAATGGTGTAGAAGAATTATTTAATGATATATCTTTAAATGAAGATTTAAGGGAAGTACTTAAAAATATATATGATATAGAAAGAATAGTAGGTAAAATATCAAATGGAAATGTTAACGGAAAAGATATGGTATCTTTAAAATGTTCCTTAGAAAGAATTCCTTTTGTTAAAGAAAAATACAAAATTCTAAAAGTGCAATTTTAAAAGAATATTACGAAAATCTTGATGAACTTGCTGATGTTAAAAATCTACTTGAAAGTGGTATAAAAGATGAACCACCTATATCTGTTAAAGAAGGAAATATTATAAAAAGTGGTTATAATGATACTGTAGATGAGCTTAGAAAAGCAAAATCCCATGGCAAGGAATGGATTGCCGCTTTAGAAAATCAAGAAAGAGAATCCACAGGAATTAAGTCCTTAAAAGTTGGTTATAATAAAGTATTTGGATATTACATAGAAATAACTAAATCTAATTATGACTTAATTCCAGAAGGCAGATATATAAGAAAGCAAACTTTATCAAATGCTGAAAGATTTATAACACCTGAACTTAAGGAAATGGAAAACAAAATATTAGGTGCTGAAGAAAAGCTTGTAACTCTTGAATATGAGTTATTTGTAGATATTAGAAATAAAGTTGAAAAAGAAATAGCACGTTTAAAAAACAGTGCTAGAATTATTGGTATTTTAGATGCATTATCAACTTTGGCCTTAGTAGCTCTTGAAAATGGTTATGTAAAACCTTCCATAAATGAAAATGGAACAATAACTATTAAAGAAGGCAGACATCCAGTAGTTGAAAAAGTTATTGAAAAAGGCGAATTTGTATCTAATGATACTACATTAAATAAAAAGGACAATAGAATTCTGCTTATAACAGGTCCTAATATGGCAGGAAAATCTACATATATGAGGCAAGTAGCTTTAATTACGTTAATGGCTCAAATAGGATCATTTGTCCCAGCTAGTTCTGCTGATATATCTGTTTGCGATAAAATATTTACAAGAATAGGGGCTTCAGATGATTTAGCTGGAGGTAAATCTACATTTATGGTTGAAATGTGGGAAGTATCTAATATATTAAAAAATGCCACAAGCAATAGTCTTGTGCTTTTAGATGAAGTAGGACGTGGTACATCAACATATGATGGTCTCAGTATTGCTTGGTCAGTAATAGAATATATTGCACAAAATGAAAATCTAAGATGTAAAACTCTTTTTGCAACTCATTATCATGAACTTACTAAATTAGAAGGCAAAATAAATGGAGTAAAAAATTATTCTGTTGCTGTTAAAGAAATAGATGACAATGTGGTATTTCTTAGAAAAATAATTGAAGGCGGAGCGGATCAATCTTACGGTATTGAAGTTGCAAAACTTGCAGGTCTTCCTTTTGATGTAATTAAGCGTGCAAGACAAATATTAAAAAAACTTGAAAATGATAAATCCTCAATAAACGAAGATGATATTTTAACAATTAAAGATATTAAAAAAGAACATGAAAAAGTTTCTGATTTAAACAATGAAAATAGTAAATTGCATAAAAAAGATACTAAGAATACAAATGATTTAGTCCAAATGGATTTTAACTTTGTGCAAAAGGAAAACTTAATTAAAAAAATAAAATCTATGGAAGTAATTAATTTGACACCAATGGAAGCAATAAATGCTTTATATAGTCTTTATGAAGAAGCAAAAAACTTAGATTAATGGAGGCTTTTATTTTGGAAAGAATTAATTTATTAGATGAAAATACATCAAATAAAATAGCAGCTGGAGAAGTAGTTGAAAAACCTTCTTCAGTAGTTAAAGAATTAATTGAAAATAGTATTGATGCTTCCTCTAAAAATATTACAATTGAAATTGAAAATGGAGGAATATCATTAATACGAATAATAGATGATGGGGTAGGAATATACAAAGATGACATAAAAAAAGCTTTTTTGCCTCATGCAACAAGTAAAATAAAAAATGAAAAAGATTTATTTTCCCTTCATACTTTAGGTTTTAGGGGAGAAGCACTTCCATCTATTGCTGCTGTATCTAAAGTATACATGAAAAGCAAAACCTTAGACCAAGAGTATGGTATGAAACTAAAAATAGATGGTGGAGTTTTTAAAGATATAACTGAATGTGGTTGTAATAATGGAACTACCATAGAAGTTAGGGATATTTTTTATAATGTTCCTGCCAGGAAAAAATTTCTAAAATCAACATCAAGGGAAGCTGCAAATATTTCTGATATTATAAACAGAATTGCCATTGCTAATCCCAAAATTAGCTTTAAATTTTTTAACAATGGTAAAAAAATGCTTCATACCTTTGGAACTGGTAATTTAAAGGATGTAATTAGAGCTGTTTATGGAAAAAACATAAGTGAAAACATTTTGTATTTTGAAAATGCTGATGATACTATTACTCTTTATGGTTATGTTGGAAAAGAAGAAATAGCTAGAGGTTCTAGAAATAATCAAAGTGTATTTGTAAATGGAAGATATATAAAACATAAAACACTTACAGTAGCAGTAGAAAATGCATTTAAATCATTTTCTACTGTAAATAAATTTCCTTTCTTTGTTCTATGTATAGAAATATATCCAGAACTTGTAGATGTAAACATTCATCCAACAAAAGCTGAAATTAAATTTGAAGATGATAGAATTGTTTTCAAAAAAGTATTTGCTGTAGTTCATGAAGCATTAAAAAAAGATGTATTTGAAAGTTTTCAATTACCAGAAGAAAATGAAAATCTACGTAAGGATATTGAAGAAATTACACTTCCTATTGATTTATCTAGTAGTAGCATACAGAATAATACTTTAAATGAAATTAATAAAAATGCTAATACTTATGAATTAGCTAATACATGGCAGCTAGAAAAGGATGATACTTTTAATAAAATAAAACCAGATAATATAAATGAAGGAAAAATAAATAAAACTATTGCAATAAATAATACTACAGATAATTCTAAATATATTGTATCCTCAGAAGAAATACCTATTTCTAATGCTAAATTTCCTGAAATAAGGATAATAGGTCAATTTAATAAAACATATATTTTAGGTGAATATGAAGAAGAATTGTATATTATAGATCAACATGCTGCTCATGAAAAAATACTATTTGAAAAATATTTAAATGATATTGAAAATTCATCTATATTAGTTCAGCCCCTTTTAGTTCCTATTTTGCTTGAACTTACTCTAGATGATTATTCCTATTATGAAGAAAACAAGCAAATATTCACAAATGCAGGTTTTACTTTAGAAGAATTTGGCGAGAATACTTTGGCATTAAAAGAAGTACCTTATTTTTTAGGTAAAACAGAAACAAAAGAATTATTTTTAAGTATTTTAGATAATCTAAAATCTCTGGGAACTGGAAAAACTACAGAAGTTAAATATAATAATATAGCAACAATGGCTTGTAAGGCTTCAGTTAAAGGTAATGATAGATTGTCTATGGAAGAAATGGAATCCTTAGTTGAAAAATTAAGATTTATAAATGATCCTTTCCATTGTCCTCATGGCAGACCTACAATTATTAAAATGACAAATTATGAAATGGAAAAAAATTTAAAAGAATAGTTTAAGGTGAAAATATGAAACAAAAAGTACTTGTATTAGGAGGACCTACAGCTGTAGGTAAAACGGAAACATCAATAAATATTGCTAAAAAACTAAATGGAGAGATTATTTCAGCTGATTCAATGCAAATATATAATATGATGGATATTGGTTCAGCAAAGGTTACAAAAAATGAAATGAAAGGTATAAAGCACTATATGATTGATATAGTAGAACCAGATTGTCCTTTTTCTGTTTCAGAATATAAAAAATTAGGTGAAGAAGCAATAGATAATATATTGTCTAAAAATAAATTACCCATGATTGTAGGAGGTACTGGATTATATATTAATTCTTTAACTTGCAATATGGAATTTACTGAATCTAAAAAAGATGATGAATACAGAGAATATTTGCAAAATCTTGCCTTAGAAAAAGGAAATGAATATATACATAACATGTTAAAAAACATTGATATAAAAAGTTATGAAAGTATTCATCCTAATAATGTAAAAAGAGTTATTAGAGCATTAGAGGTTTTCCAGTTAATTTATAAACCTCTAATGCTCTAATAACTCTTTTTACATTAT
>JAAYQS010000215.1 GCA_012519155.1 Clostridiales bacterium | reverse complement strand
GATTTTTTATTTCGTTTTTTTTACTCATAAAGAATCTCCTAAAATAATACTTATATATAGTATTATCTTTTAAAATAAAATATTACTAAATTAATGAAAAGTACAAAAATTTATATACTTAAATTAAAGTAACATAGTAAAAATAAAGGATTTGAAAGAAAAGTATAGAATACATTATAAGAGGTGATAATATATGAATGTAAGAGAAAAAATTGAGAGTTTTGAAAGATTGACATTAATTAAAGAAGCAATTGCGTCAATGGATTCTCTAGGCAGAATAAAAAGTGAACCTCAAGATAATATAAGAACATGTTTTATGGTAGATAGAGATAGAATAATTCATTCTAAATCTTTTAGCAGATTAAAGCATAAAACTCAAGTTTTTATTAAGGCATTTGGTGATCATTATAAAACTAGATTAACTCATACATTAGAAGTATCCCAAATTGCCAGAACTATAGGTGTAGGAATAGGCTTAAATGAAACATTAATAGAAGCTATTGCATTAGGACATGATATAGGTCATGTAGCATTCGCTCACAATGGGGAAGAAGTTTTAAATAAATTTTTAAAAAACGGATTTAAACATAGTGAACAAAGTGTAAGAGTAGTTACAGTGTTAGAAAAAGAAGGTAAAGGACTCAACCTTACAAAAGAAGTTATTGATGGCATAAAAAATCATAGTGGTTTGTCTAATAATAACTCAAAAACATTAGAAGCAGTAGTTGTTCAATATAGTGATAAAATAGCTTATTTAAATCACGATATAGATGATTCAATAAGAGCAAAGGTACTTAATGAAGAAGATATTCCAAAAGGAATAATAGATATACTTGGAAATAGTCATTCAAAAAGAGTAGATACTTTAGTGTGTGATTTTATTAATACATCTTTAGATAATTTAAACAAAGGAATAGTAAAGGTAGGTTTAAGTGCTGAGATAGAAAAAGCAATGAAAGATTTAAGAAAATTTATGTTTGAAAAAGTTTATCTTTCTCATCATTTAAAAGAAGAACGTAATAAAGCTAAATTTGTTTTAGAAGAGTTAATAGAATATTACATGAATAATATCTATGAAATGCCAAAGCTTTATATAAAAATTGCTCAGAAAGAAGGCAAAGAGAGAGCAGTAGCTGACTATATTGCAGGTATGAGTGATGATTATTGTTTAAGTTTATTTAATAAAATATATGTACCTAAATTAGTTATTTATTAAAAAATATTTTATAAAATTTTAAATATAAGAAGGAATAATGTTAAATATGTCGAATAAAATATAAATTGTTGAAAAATATATAAGGAGGGAGTAACTCCTTGCGTATCTCAGAAGAAATAATTCAAAAGGTCAAAGAAGAAAATGATATAGTTGATGTAATTTCTGAAACTGTTAATTTAAAAAGAAGTGGTAGAAATTATATTGGTTTATGTCCTTTTCACAATGACAAATCTCCATCTTTATCAGTATCACCTGATAAACAAATATATAAATGTTTTTCTTGTGGTGAAGCTGGAAATGTAATAACTTTTGTTATGAAACAAAAAAATTACAATTTTATAGAAGCTATAAAATCATTAGCAGAAAGAGCAAATATTGTACTTCATATTGAAAATTCCAAACAAAGTGCAGTAAGCAAAAAAAAGGATATTCTTTATAAAATAAATGTTGAAGCTGCAAGATATTATTTTAAAAATCTTACAGTTAACAATGTTGCAAAAGAATATTTTTCAAACAGGGGAATTAAAAATTCAACTATTAGGAAATTTGGTCTTGGATATGCTAAAGAAGGATGGACTAATATAATTTATTACTTAAAAAGGCAAGGGTATAACGACAATCAATTAATTGATGCAGGACTTGTAATAAAAAATGAAAATAAGGGTACAATTTATGATAGATTTAGAAATAGAGTTATGTTCCCTGTTTTTGATATTAGAGGAAAGGTTATTGGATTTGGTGGAAGAGTATTTGATGATTCAAAGCCTAAATATTTAAATTCACCAGAAACATTAGTATTTCATAAAGGTGTAAATTTATATGGCTTAAATTTTGCAGTAAAAGATGGAATTAATGATAGAACTTTAATAATTGTTGAGGGATATATGGATTGTATTTCTCTTCATCAATATGGTATTACAAATGCTATAGCATCTCTTGGTACTGCTCTTACTGTAAATCAAGCAAGACTAATAAAGAGGTATGCAGATAAAGTTGTGATTTCTTATGATGCAGATATTGCAGGACAGAAAGCCACACTTAGAGGACTTGATATTTTAAAGGATGCAGGGCTTGATGTTAGGGTACTTTTAATTCCTCAAGGAAAAGATCCTGATGAATTTGTAAGGTTAAATGGTAAAGAAGCATTTTTAAAATTAGTCTATTCAGCAATTTCATTAATTGAATATAGATTAAAGAGAGCTGCAGAAGGCATTGATTTTAATAATAATGAAATGGTAATAAAATATGTAAAAAGAACAGCAGAAATTTTTGCAAATGTTGATTCTGTTGAAAAGGACATATATATAAAAAAGATTGCAGAAGATACGGGTCTTAGGGAACAAAGTATATATGATCTCATAAATAAAGTTAATATATCTAAAGAAAATCAAAATGTGAATAAAAAGGAAGAAAATAGAACAGAATTATATTTAGAACCTGCTTTTTCTAAAGCTGAAAAAGCCATATTAAAATTAATGTTAAATGATGAATATTATAATTTAATAATTAAAAACATAACTGAAGAAGATTTCTTTAGTAAAGCTCATAAAGATATATTTAAATATATAATAGATGCCCAAAATAGAAAAAAATCTAATGTTCCTATGTATGTAGAATCATTATGTGATGATGTAGAAACATCAAAGGAATTTGTAAAAGTTAAAGAAACTCAATTATTAGATACAGACGATGAAGAAAAGCTTATAAATGATTGCATAAATAAAATAAAAAAATATAAATTGTCTCAAAAGCTTGAAAGACTTAAAAAGGAGCAAAAAGAGTTGGAAAGAAAAGGGAAAATAGAAGAATCCATAAAGCTTGCAGTAGAATTAAGCAAAGTAAGTAAAATACTAAAGAATCAAAATATAATTAGTAATTATGACGGAAGGTGGGATGAGTAATATGGCAGAAGAAACTAAGGCAAAAAATAGTAAAAATAGCAAGGATAAATTAGAAAAAAATGCAAAAATGAACATCGTTAAAAATTTAATAGAAAAAGGAAAAAAGAAAGGTTCTATAACATATAAAGAAATATTAGATGAAATTGAAAATGTTGAACTTAGTCCTGAGCAAATTGAAAAAATATACGAAGTTATGGAATCAATGGGTGTAGAAATAATTGGTGCTGGTCGTCATGAAACAAAAGAAGAAGAGGAAGAAATTGATTTATCAGTTCCAGAAGGAATTGCCATAGATGATCCTGTAAGAATGTATTTGAAGGAAATAGGAAAAGTACCATTATTATCATCACAGGAAGAAATTGAACTAGCACAAAAAATAGAAGAAGGAAGCCAATATGCTAAGAAGAAATTAGCAGAGGCAAATTTAAGACTTGTTGTTAGTATTGCTAAAAGATATGTAGGTAGAGGAATGCTTTTCCTTGATTTAATACAAGAAGGTAATTTGGGTCTTATTAAGGCTGTTGAAAAATTTGATTATAGAAAAGGATATAAATTTTCAACATATGCTACATGGTGGATTAGGCAGGCAATTACAAGAGCTATTGCTGACCAAGCTAGAACAATAAGAATACCAGTTCATATGGTTGAAACAATAAATAAGCTTATAAGAGTTCAAAGACAATTGCTTCAGGAATTAGGAAGAGATCCATTTCCAGAAGAAATATCAAAAGTTATGGATTTACCTGTAGAAAAGGTTAGAGAAATTCAAAAGATAGCTCAAGAACCAGTTTCACTTGAAACACCAATAGGTGAAGAAGAAGATAGTCATTTAGGTGATTTTATACCTGATGATGAAGCACCAGCACCAGCAGAGGCAGCAGCATTCACAATGCTTAAGGAACAACTTATAAATGTTTTAGATACACTTACACCTAGAGAAGAAAAAGTTTTAAGACTTAGGTTTGGTTTAGATGATGGAAGGGCTAGAACATTAGAAGAAGTTGGTAAAGAATTTAATGTTACAAGAGAAAGAATAAGACAAATTGAAGCAAAGGCATTAAGAAAACTTAGACATCCTTCAAGAAGTAAAAAGCTTAAGGATTATTTAGATTAAAAAAGGCTCTTAGAGTCTTTTTTTAAGTTAGAAATAAATGGAGGATTATATTTTGGAATTAAGTAAAAGATTAAAATTTATAGCTGATAAAATTGATAAATGCTCTTGTATTGTTGATATAGGAACAGATCATGGTTATATACCTATTTATGCTGTAAAAAATGAAATGTGTAAAAGAGCTATAGCTACTGATATAAATATTGAACCAGTAAAAAAGGCAAAGCTTAATGTAAAGTATGAAAAATTAAATGATAAAATAAGTGTTAGACATGGTGCAGGTCTTACTCCAATTGTTGAGGGAGAAGCTGATGGTGTAGTTATAGCTGGAATTGGTGGAAATCTTATGTGTGATATTTTAAAAAATGATATTAAAAAAGTAAAATCATTTAAATTTATTATACTCCAACCAGCGCAAAATCCAGAGGTTGTTAGAGAATATTTATATAATAATAATTATGAAATAATTGAAGAAGATTTATGTTTAGATGATGGAATAATATACGAACTTTTTAAAGTTAAATATGATAAAAAATCATTAAATTATGATTTTGATAATGTATATTATGAAATTTCGCCTTATATGCTAAAAACAAAAAATCCTTTAATGAAAAAATATCTTCAAGAAAAAATTGAAAAAGATGAAAAAATACTTGGATTTATAAAGGATAATACTGAAAGTGCAAATAAGAGAAAAGAAGAACTTAAAAATAATATAGAACAATATAAAAGGTTTTTAAAGGAGTTTTAATATGACAAGAGTTAAGGATGTTGCTAATTTAATTGAAAATTTTGCACCTAAATTTTTAAAAGAAGATTATGATAATGTTGGATTAATGGTGGGAGATATGGAGAAGTCAGTAAAAAAGGTAATGATATCTCTTGATTGTAAATTAGAAACTATTGAAGAGGCAAAAAGTAAAGATATTGATTTAATAATTACTCATCATCCACTTATTTTTAAAAAACCTTCTAAAATAGTTAAAGGGGACTTACAAGGAGATAAAATAATAAGACTTATAAAAAATAATATAAGTCTTTATTCCTGTCATACAAATCTTGATTCAGCAGAAAACGGAATAAATGAGGCTATAGTAAAGCTTTTAGGATTTAATGAAAGTACTATTATTGAAAAGTCAAAAGTAAAGAATTTTGAAAATGTAGGTATAGGAAGAATTGTTACATTAGATAATGAATTATCTGCATTAGATATTATATCCTTAGTAAAAGATAAATTAAATATTTCTGATTTAAGAGCTGCCACTTCAGATAGAAAAATTAAGAAAATTGCAGTTATAAATGGAAGTGGTCAAGACTTTTTTGAGGAAGCTAAAAATCTTGGAGCAGATTGTATAATTACAGGAGATACAACATACCATTTTGTTTCAGACTATAATGAAATGGGAATTACTATAATAGATGCTGGTCACTTTAATACAGAAAACATAATATTTTTAAATATAATGAAATCTATTTTAGCTAAGTTTGTTGATATTGAAGTTATTCAATCAGAAACTTCAGAAGATGTTTACAAATTTTTTTAATTGGTTATAATTATAATTGAGGGATAATATAATATAATAATATTTCCATGGAGTGATGAAAATTAGTAGAAAAGGTATTTTTCATCAATTTAGAAAGAATTTTTACAAAACTTTTGGAAGAGGTAATGGCTTTTTTCCCAATATACCAATTTTATGTTTGTTTAGTTTGCCAAAGTTATGTATTCTTTGCTTAATATTATTAACGCTTTTAATATGTGGAGTGGGATTATATGGCCTTATTGTGCTAATACTTTTAGTGTTACTTTTTATATTTATTCCTTAAATATGTGGCTTATTAAGAATTTACAAATAAATAAGAAACCTGAGATAATAGGGGAAGGGTTATAGTAATTTGAGATTGCTATAGCCCTTATTTTGTTTGGTTTAACAATTAATTAGTATTAAGCATAAATGTTTTTTATTTGCTAAAGTAATACAAGTATGTGTATAATTATATAAAGAAATTATTAATAATTTATACGGGAGGATAAATGAGTAATTTTATTGAACTAAAAAATGTTGTAAAAGAATATAAAATGGGAGAAGTAACAATAAAAGCAATAGACAATATTGAATTTTCCATTAATGAAGGAGAATTTGTAGTAGTTGTAGGTCCAAGTGGAGCTGGAAAAACTACAGTTTTAAACATACTTGGAGGTATGGATACAGCAACTTCAGGAAATGTATTTATTAATGGAGTAGATATTGCAAAATATAACGAAAAAGAGCTTACAAAGTATAGAAGAGACGAAATAGGATTTGTGTTTCAATTTTACAATTTAGTTCCGAATTTAACAGCTATAGAAAATGTTGAGTTAGCACTTCAAATATGTAAGGAGCCTTTAGATGCAAGAAAGGTATTAGAAGAAGTAGGACTTGAAGATAGAATGTACAATTTTCCAGCTCAATTATCAGGAGGAGAACAGCAAAGAGTATCAATAGCTAGAGCTTTAGCTAAAAATCCGGAGTTACTTTTATGTGATGAACCTACAGGGGCTCTTGACTATAATACTGGTAAATCAATTCTTAAATTACTTCAGGATACATCAAGAAAGAAAAAAATGACTGTAATAGTTATAACTCATAATCTAGCTATTGCACCAATGGCAGATAGAGTTATAAAAATAAAGAATGGTAAGGTTGATAATATAATTACTAATGAAAATCCAATGCCAGTAGAAAATATCGAATGGTAGGTGGATTAATTATGAAAAAGAAAGCACTTAAAAAAGATTTTTTTATGGAAATAAAGAGTACCTATAACAGATTTTTGTCAATATTAATTATTGTAGCCCTTGGTACAGCTTTTTTTTGTGGTATAAGAGTTACAAAAGATGATATGCTTTTAACAGCAGATAAGTATTATGATGATGGAAATCTTTTAGATATAAGACTTACATCTTTATTGGGTTTTACAGAGGATGATATAAATAAAATAAAAAATATTCATGAAGCAAAAGATGTAGAAGGTGCATTTTCTAAAGACCTTATGTGCAGCTTAAATGATGGAAGTGAAATTGTTGTAAATACTACAGAAATATCAGATTCTATAAATAATATAAAAATAACAGAAGGTAGAATGCCTGAAGGTAAAAATGAATGTGTTGTAGATAGTAAGCTTATACAAACTAAAAATTTAAAAATTGGAGATAAAATATCTTTAAGATCAGGAATTGATTATGAAAATATTGAAGATATTTTATATCAAAAGGAAATGGAGATTGTTGGATTTGCTATTTCTCCTAATTATTTATCATTAGATAGAGGAGATAGTCAAATTGGAAGTGGTACAGTAAGTGCATTTGTACTTTTAGAAAAGGGAAGCTTTAAGGGAAACATAAGTAGTTCAGTTAAAGAAACTTTAGGTATACCAAGGGAAGGATTAATTAGTAATTCTAAATTTTATAGTGATATTTATATAACTGTAAACGGAGCCAAGGATTTATTAACATATACAGATGAATATGATGAAAAAATAGATAAAGTTAAAGATGAAATCAAAAAAGTATTGGAAAATAATTCTAATTATTATATTATTACAAGAAATGAAATGAAAACATATGTTGAGTATAAACAGGATGCAGATAGAATCGATGCCATAGGAAAGGTATTTCCAGTAATATTTTTCTTAGTTGCAGCCCTTATAAGTCTTACAACTATGACAAGAATGGTTGAAGAGGAAAGAACTCAAATAGGAACACTTAAAGCTTTAGGATATGGCAAATTTAGTATATGTTTAAAGTTTATATTATATGCATTTATTGCTACTATAACAGGAGGAATAATTGGATCTATTATAGGTCAGAAAATACTTCCAGGTGTAATAATAGATGCATATAGGGCCTTGTATGAGAATCTTCCTTCTGCCGTAATAAGCATAAAATTAAATTATGTAGTTATTGCTACTATTATTTCAATATTATGCACAACATTAGCTGCTTTTTCAGCTTGCTATAAAGAATTATTATCATGTCCAGCTGAGCTTATGAGACCTGTTGCACCTAAAAATGGTAAAAGAGTTTTTTTAGAAAGGGTGACTTTTATATGGAATAAATTAAAATTTACCCAAAAATCTACAATAAGAAATTTAATGAGGTATAAAAAGAGATTCTTTATGACAGTATTTGGAATAGCCGGTTGTATGGCTCTTATGCTAGTTGGTTTTGGATTAAAGGATAGTATATATTTTATTGGAGAAAATCAATATACTAATATATTTACATATGATATGAATATTGATTTAAGAGATACATTAACAGAAGAAGAAAAGGACTATGTATATAATTCAATAAAGGAAGATTACAGAGTAGATAATGTATGTAAATTTAGAGAAAAGACTTTTGAAATTGAAAAAGATGATATTACTAAAAATGCTATTATAATGGTATGTGAAGATAAAGACAATATTTCAGATTTTTTTACATTTAAAGATAGAAAAACTAAGGAAAAATACACATTAAATGATAGTGGAGTAATAATTACAGAAAAATTAGCAAAAATGTTAAATGTTAAAAAAGGTGATGATATATATATAAAAGTAAGTGATGAAAAAATTGTACCTTTAAAAATACAGGAGGTTTCTGAAAATTATCTTTTACATTATATATTTATGTCAAAAGAATATTATGAAAAAGCCTTTGATGAGGATTTTAAAGTAAATGAATTGTACATAAAGGATAACTGTAAGGATAATGAAGATTCATTAAAGGAAGACATTATGAAAAATAAAGCTGTATCAAGTTCTTCTACTGCAAAAATATCTTCTGATAAAATGAATGAAACAATGGACAGATTAAATGTAATAGTATATGTACTTATTATTTCATCAGGACTTTTAGCTTTTGTTGTATTGTATAATTTAAATAATATAAATATAACAGAAAGAAAGAGAGAACTTGCAACCATAAAGGTTTTAGGTTTTTATAATAATGAACTTGCACAATATATATATAGAGAAAATGTTATTTTAACTATTTTAGGTACAGCATTTGGAGCATTATTTGGATTTTTTCTTCATAAATATGTTCTTGCAACAGCTGAAATTGATATGATGATGTTTGGACGAATAATAAAATTAAAAAGCTATATATTTAGTGCATTGCTTACAATAGGCTTTTCTGTTCTTGTAAATATTGTGACTTATTTTAAACTTAAAAAAATAAATATGGTTGAATCTCTAAAGAGTATTGAATAATTTGTAACATTTTGTATATGGATTTCATAAGGTATAGTAAATTATTAATTAGGTGAGAAAAAAGAATGTACAGGCATAAAATGAAGAAAGTAAAGTGCTATGCAAGATCATATGTAGAATTACAAGTTTATGAAAATTTGTATACAGTAAAAGATGCTATAAAGTGTGGTACGATATTTAAAGATTTATATAGTCCTTATAAAAAAATCTCAAAATCTGAAATTAATTGTATGCAGGTGAAGTGTGATGAATAAGAAAGATTTATTAGATGCTATTAGAGAGTATGAATTTTATGCAGTAGAGCTTAATTTGTATCTAGACAATTTTCCAGATAATGTTGAGGCCAAGTCAGATTATAAGATAATTTCATCAAAACTTTGCAATTTAATTTCAGAATATGAAAAGAAATATGGAACACTCATTAATTTTGGAATGAGCATGGATAATTTTAGTGATAATACTTCATGGACTGAAACATCATGGCCATGGGAAAGACAATAATAAATTAATTAAAATTAGGAGTGAAATTAATGTGGTGTTATGTTAAAACTTTACAATATCCCATAAATTTAAAAAGCCATGATGTAAAAATGGCAAAATATTTAATATCTCAATATGGAGGTCCTGATGGAGAACTTTCAGCTTCCCTTAGATATCTTAATCAAAGATATACAATGCCAAATGGAAAAACAAAAGGTCTTTTAAATGATATTGGGACTGAAG
>JAAYQS010000214.1 GCA_012519155.1 Clostridiales bacterium | reverse complement strand
TACCATAAAAATTATCTTTAAAAAAACCATACTTTCTTATAGTCTCATTACCATATATTCTTTTTATCCTTGGATTTTCTTCAGCCTTTAATACTTCAACACCTCTATCTTTAATAATGTCATACATTCTTTTATGTGCAAGTTTTGGTATATCCGGATTTTCTTTTACTATCTCTAAATAATCTAAAAAGGTTCCTTCAAACTTTTCCTTATTCTTATTTTCTCTATCATTTTCAATAAATTCTTTAAAATCCATCTGCATTCCCCTCCCTTTACTTAATATATATTCATATATATCCTCAATCTATACCAACAAATTTATTTATTAACTTATATTTATCATTAATTTAAATATGCATAAAAAAATAAACAATGAAACTGTTCATTTTCATTGTTTATTTCCATTTATAATATGAAGAATATCTTCACCATACTTCTCTATTTTCTTTTCCCCTACGCCTCTTAAATTTATTAATTCTTCTTTTGTTTTGGGCATACTATTACATATGTCTATAAGACTTGAATCCGAAAATATTATATATGGTTTTATGCCTTCAAGAGAAGCTCTATTTCTTCGCCAAATTTTTAATTTTCTATAAAGTTCACTATCAATTGCAGTGCTTTGTTCGTCTAATACAGTCATAAAATTTTTTTTACCTAAAAGTATATCCATTGATGTACTATTTAATTTAAGCATTGAATATGTACCTTCTTTTAAAGTTACTGCATTTTCTTCAAGCATCTTTTTTATTAATGATTTAATATATGTAATATTACTTTCTCTCATTATCCCAAAAGTAGTAACCTTATTTAAATTGTTCTGTATTATTTTAGGCCCTTTTATTCCTCTTAATATATCACACAAAACTGATATACCATACTTTTCCCTAGTTCTGAAAACCGTAGATAAAATAATTTGAGCTTCTCTTGTAAAATTCCTAAGGTTATCATTTTTTAAGCAATTACTACATGTACCACAAAATTTCATTTTTGAATTTCCATCAAAGTATTTTATTAAAAAGCTTTTATAACACTTATCACTTTCACAAAATTCGATGATGCTTTGAAGTTTTTTTAATGCAATTTCTCTTCTTTTTAAATTTGTACTTTTATTAATTAAAAACTCTACTCTCCTAATATCTTGCCTATTATACATAAGATAACATTTGGACACTTCACCATCTCTACCACTTCTTCCAATTTCCTGATAATAGCTTTCTAAATTTTTAGGAATAGTTACATGAATTACATATCTAACATTTGATTTGTCAATTCCCATACCAAAAGCATTAGTTGCAACCATTATAAGTTTTTTTTCAAATAAGAAATCCTCTTGATATTTCTTTTTTAAATTATCTTCCATACCACCATGATACATTGACACACTGTAACCATATTCTTTTAAATAATTATAAACATACTCAACCTCTTTTCTTGAAAGACAATATATTATACCAGATTCATCTTTATGTTCTCCTATAATATCTTTTATCTTTTCTAATTTTTCTTCTTCCTTCAAGATATTTATAATTAAATTTTCTCTGTTTATATCTCCACAATAAACATAAGGATTAACAAGACCTAAAAGTTTCATGGAATCATCTTTAACTTCATTTGTGGCAGTTCCTGTAAATGCAGAAATAACAGGTCTTTTATGTAATTTTCCAATAAAATATTTTATATTTCTATAACTTTCACGAAAATCATGTCCCCACTCAGATACACAATGAGCCTCATCCACTGCTATTTGTGATATATTCAAATTTTTAAATATATCTACAAATCTTTTCAAATTTAATCTTTCAGGTGCTATATATATTATTTTTACATTTTCATTTTTAACTTCACTTATTATATTGTTAATATCTTCTAATTTCTGAGTACTATTTATATATGATGCTTTAATTCCTAAATCATTTAAATTATCTACTTGATCTTTCATAAGGGAAATTAGGGGAGATATAACTAAAGTTATTCCTTCCATTAAAAGTGCTGGTACTTGATAGCATATGGATTTTCCAGCTCCTGTAGGCATAATGCAGAATATATCTTGCCCAGATAAAATTCTACTTATAATCTCCAATTGACCCTTTCTAAAATTTTCATATCCATAGTATTTTTTTAATATGAATTTTGCATTATTAATCATTTGATTTTTATTCATTGATGTATAATTATCATACATAAAATAATCCCTCAAATTTAAATATTAAAGCATATAAAAATGATTTGTAGGTCCCTTTCCATGACCTATTTTATCTGCATTTTTTATTGCATTTGTAACATATTCTTTTCCTTTTCTTACTGCTTCCTTTAAACTCATTCCATTGGCAAGATTTGCAGCAATTGCTGAAGATAATGTACAGCCAGTTCCATGAGTACATGTTGATTTTACTCTCTCTTTTGAAAAAATTGTATATTCCTTTCCATCATATAAAAGATCAGTTGCCATTTCTTCATTTTCATCCATATGGCCACCTTTTATTAATACAGCTGAGCATCCTAATTCAATTAAATTTGCAGCTGCATATTTCATATCTTCTATTGTACTAATTTTTATATTTAATATTTCTTCTGCTTCTGGAAGGTTTGGAGTTATTAATGTAGCCATTGGAAATAACTTTTTAATAAGTGTATCTTTTGCATCATCAGATAATAATTTGCAACCACTTGTAGATACCATAACTGGATCAACCACCACAAAGGGTAAATTATCTACACCTTCTAAGCTTTCTGCTATTGCATTTATTGATTCTATTTTTGATACCATTCCAATTTTTACAGCATCAACATTTATATCACTAAATACTGCTTTTATTTGTTCTTTTATCATTTTAGGTGTAACATCTAAAATATCATAAACGCCCATTGTATTTTGAGCTGTTATTGCTGTTATTACACTCATTGCAAATACCTTGTTTGCACTCATTGCTTTAATATCTGCTTGTATTCCTGCACCTCCTGATGAATCTGAGCCTGCTATTGTTAATGCTGTTTTCATTTTTAACCTCCATAATTTTCTTTTTAAATCTATATTGATAATATTATTTAAAAGTTTGTTTTGTCAATTGTTTTTGTTATCTTTCTTAAATGAATTAAGAATTAAGGATTAAGTCAGCCTTCGCCGATACGCTCGGCTTAATTAAAAATTGAGGATATTTTTGCTCCTTACATCGCAAAAATTTTAATTATATTGATGTAGGTGGACAAGCTACAGCTTCAATCCTTACACTAAATCCTACATAAAACCTAATTATACCAATACTCCGTTCCTAAACACAACAATTCTTAATTATCTCCTTAGGAGATTGGCTTTAAGCGTAGCGCAAAAGCCACTTAATTATTAATTCTTAATTTCACAGCTAAATTTGTAGCCTAATTAAGGAATAAAAAATTAAATCAGCCATGGCCCATGTGCTCAGCTCAATCAATATTTATAAAAACAACTTCCCCCAATAAATTCTCTAAGTATTGAATTTTCAGGAACCTTTGTAAATTCTATTTCCTTAAAGAAATTCAAAAATGATTTTAATCTTACTGCTTCGTTGTATACAGGACTATTTTTTCTTATTTTATTGAGTTCTTTTAGTGCATAAGGCTTAAGAACACAAAGTTCATATACAAGAGTAGAATTAAACATTGCATCAGCCTCTTCTTGGTATACAAATATATTTTTCTTTTCACCTTTTTTTATTGAAGGCCACATAGAAAGAGTATCTTCACCACCGTAACCTCTTGATAAATAATCTCTTACTATTCTTCTTATTTTTCTAACATCAGTTGTTGCAATTCTATTATGATTATCTAAATTAAGCTGAGTAAGAGCAGAAATGTATATTTTAAACTTATTTTTATCAGGTATTTCTGATGTAAGAATCGGATTAAGTCCATGTATACCTTCAATTACAAGAACACCATTTTCAGGAAGCTTTAGTTTTGTTCCATTTTTTTCTCGCCTTCCTGTTTTAAAATTGTATATAGGTATTTCTGCCTCATTACCAATTAGCAACTCCCTTAAATCCTGATTAAATAATTTTAAATCAATTGAATATATAGATTCAAAATCATAATCACCATTTTCATCTCTAGGTGTAACATCTCTATTTAAGAAATAATCATCTAAAGAAATTCTAACAGGCACTAAACCATTTACCCTAAGCTGCACACCTAGTCTATTAGCAAATGTGGTTTTACCTGATGAAGATGGACCTGCAATTAATACTATTTTTACATCTTTTCTATTTGCTATATTATCTGCTATATATGCTATTTTTTTCTCATGAAGAGCCTCTGATACTAATATAAGATCTCGAAGTTCATCTGAAAGGACCTTATCATTTAAACTTCCCACCTCGCTAGCGCCTAAAATATCAAGCCATTTCTTTGTTTCATAAAATATTTTTGCAAGAGATTTTTGTTCTTTAAACTCTTCTAAAACATTTACATTCTCTTTACTTGGATTCTTTAGTATAAATCCATGCTCATATTTTATTAAATCGAAAGCCTTTATTATACCTGTTGAATATGCCATTGGTCCATAAAAATAATCATATCTTCCATCAAGTTCATACAAATGTACAGTTTTAAAATCCATTTGACTTAAAAGCTGTATTTTGTCTTTCATGCCATATCCTCTAAATATATTAATTGCCTTTTCTTTAGTAACTTCTATTTTTTTTATTTCCATGTCCTTTTTAATTATTTCCTGCATCTTATCTTTTATAAGAAGTATATCTTCTTCTGATAATTTATCTTCTTTAATTATTTCTCCAAAAGTTCCATTTGATATAGAATGTTCAATCTTTATTTTTGCATCTTCAAATATTTCAAGAGCTGCTCTTATAAAAATATATTGAAGTGTTCTTTCATATACTTTAAAGCCTTCTTCTGAATCTACAAAAATAGGACTGATTGTTCCTTCCTTTTCTAGCTTAGAGCAAAGTTCTTTATGTTCTCCAGAGAAATTTATCAAAACTATTTTCTCATCATCATTGTAATAATCACTTACTATTTTCTTAAAAGAAGTATTTTTTTCTATTTCTACTGTTTTTATATTATTATTATTTACAATATCAATTTTAAATTTATCCATAAATATCATCTCCTTATTTAAAAAAACATGAATATTTAATTATATTTTATCAAATATTATCTATGAGGTGTTAATAAATGTTTATTGTTTTAATTAGGACAGTTATATTATATATATTAGTAGTTATTGTAATGAGACTTATGGGAAAAAGACAAATTGGTGAGCTTCAACCTTATGAATTTGTTATTACAATTATGATCTCTGATTTAGCCGCACTACCTATGCAAGATACAAGACTTCCTTTACTGTTAGGAATTGTACCCATTATAACCTTGCTTTTTATAAAAAATCTTTTATCTACAATTCAATTAAAAAATCAACATACAAGAAAAATAGTAGATGGTGAGCCTTGTGTTTTAATATGCGAAAATAAAATTAATTATTCAGCACTAAAATCTCAGCAAATTACTATAGATGAATTATTAGAAGCCCTACGTCTTTTAGGTTATTTTGACCTATCTGACGTACAATATGCAATTCTTGAAAACAACGGAGATTTATCAGTCCTAGAATCATCATCTAATTCTAAAAATACTAATAAACAACCAATATTACCCAAAATCCTTGTTACTGATGGAGAAATCAACATAAATTCCTTAACTAGCACTGGACAAAGTAAAAGTGACATAGAAAAAGTACTTAATAATCATGGTATTGATTCTATAAAAAAGGTTTTAATAGCAATGTATGATACTAATGGCAAATTTAAGTATCAATTATTTGATGAGTATAATAAAAAATAAATTTGAGAGGTGTTTTTATGAAAACAACTTATATTTCAACAATATTATTCTTATGCCTTATTCTTTTTATATCCTTTGCTGATTTTAAACTCCAAAAACTTTATAATAATATATCGGTTGAAAGTGATATTATTGAAGACTTGTTAAATGATTATAATTGGGATCTTGCCTACGAAAAAACTACAACTTTAATTGAAAATATAAAAAAAGAATCCCTATTATCATCAGTTTATGTTAATCATGTTGATTTTGATAATATTTCTAATGAAGCAATTAAATTATGTAGTTATATTCAATGTAAAGATATTTCTGAATCTCATGTATCTGCAAATATTTTAAAATCATATGCACAAATAATAAAGGAATTAAATAAATTTAGTTTGAAAAATATACTATAAAAAAAGAAGCTGTAAAATACAACAAAAATATTTTACAGCCTTTATAATTTATCTTTATTCTTCAGCTACTGCTTGAACAACATTAAGCTTAGCAGCCCTACTAGCTGGTACAAGACCTGCTATTAATGAGATAATAAATGTAATTACCATAGCAATTGCTATATTATTAGGAGTTATGGAAATTACAAATCCACTATTTTTAATTATAAATTCATTAGCAAATACTATTCCGCCACTAGACAGTACTGCACCTAATACACATCCAGAAATACCTATTATTATTGATTGCAACAAAAATATTGACCTTATGTTTGATCTTGAACCACCAACTGACCTCATAACACCAATCATCTTTCTCTTTTCTTGAAGTATCATTGTTATTGTATTTACAAGACCAAGTCCTGCAACTACTAAAACAATAATTCCACCAATTGATAATATTGACTTAATTATTGTTCCTACTGCTACAAATATATCACTAAACATACTATAACTCATACATGCATATCCTGTTTCATTTTGAATATCAGTTGCAAGTACAGTACCTTTTACGTCATCATTACATGTTGCTCTTACATTTGTGTATCCTTTTTCACTAATATAATTATCTATATTTTCAAAATATCCAACTAAAGGTTCTGCCTTCTTTTCATCCATTACTACACTGTCTGCAAAGCTTTGTCTATCAAGGACACCTTTTACAATTCCAGTAACTTCAAGTGGTTCTTTAGTTTTTAATCCTTCTATATCTAGTTTTTCTACCTTAACAGTAATTTTTTTCCCTATTATATCTTCATTATTATCTATTCCAAGTCTTTTTAATAAATTTTCTCCTATTAGTAAATCCTCTTCCTTATTGCTTATTTCACTTCCTGCTATAAGTTTGTCACCATGATCCTTTTCATATGTTGTATTTTCACCAATAACTTTAATAGATTTGTTTACATACTCTCCACTTTCTAGTTTATATGATGTAACATTACCACTTATACTTGCATATACCTTCTTTACACCATTAACCTTGCTTATGGCTTCAATGTCAGAACTTGATATTTTCTTAAAGGCTTCATCATCTTCCTTATTAATCTTCTCTTCATTATCTGAAGTTTCATCCTCTGAAACTTCCTTAAAATCTTCTGACATTTCTCCTCCCATTGCGACTGTAAGTGTTTCATTAGTTTTTGACGCATCTTTAGGATATACAATAATTGTATTAATATCACCAAAACTTTGCCCAATCTCCTGCATTTTACTTATAACACCATCACCAACTCCAAGTAAAACTATTAACAGAAGTGCTCCTATAGCTACTGCTATTATTGTAAGAAGTGATCTTCCTTTCCTGTTTATCAAGTCATTAAAGGCAAATTTTATTTTATCTATAAATTTCATTTATTACACCTCCTACCTTCTTAATGCTTCAATTGGATCTAATTTTGCTGCCTTATTTGCAGGAGTTATTCCAGAAACAAGTGCAATTACCATTGCAAATATAAATATAATTAGCAACCAATATACAGGTAATCCAACAGAAATAGTTAATGGAAGGTTTTCTTTTGCAATCATTGAAGTTGCAATACTTTGAACTATTTTATTTATTCCAACTCCAAAAAGTATACCAAAACCACCGCCAATTACACCTATTAATGATGATTGAATAAGAAACATTGTTCTAATAGCACCACTACTTGCACCAACTGATTTCATGACACCAATGCTTTTAGTTCTTTCCATTACCGCCATTGACATAGTATTTATTATTCCAATTGCTGAAACTACTAGAACTATTACACCTAAAACAGCAAATGCAGTATTAATACTTCCAATATTTTCATTAATCGCATCAGCCATATCAGCTGAAGAACTGTAAAGATAATTTAAATCTTTAATTTTTTCACCAACTTCATCCACATCTTCTATAGTTTTAGTAACAACGGTAGCATATTCATATCCATGAGATTTAAAATAATCCTTCTCTGTATATATAAAGCTTAATAATTGTGAAGCATCATTTATGTTCATAACAATGCCATTTCCATTTTGAAAATTACCGTTAATAATACCTTTTATTTTGAATTTTTTAGATTGTAATTCATTTGTTTGAGAGCTTTTAACTAATATTTCAATATCAGTTCCAACAGCATCTTCAGCAGTAACATTCATTTTTTCTAATACCTGCTCACCTATTAACACTTCGCCTGCAGTATTATCAAGTTCTTCTCCTGCTTCTATTGGCTTTAATGAATTATCATTATTATTCTTCCTAACTTTCTCAATTTCATAGTCTGGAAACAACTTTGCATTTTCATTATAACCAGTAAACATAGTATTACATTTATACTTTTTATTATTATATTTTATATAATTTGCATTTCCTGATAAAATAGCAGTTACATTTTCAACTTGATCCATATCCTCTATATCTTTTATAAAGTCATTAGTAATTGGTTTACTATAATCTTCTTGCAAGGATGTTGGTGTTGCATTATCTTGTTCTTCTTCTGTCATGTATCTATATGGATTAACTGATATATTTCTTGCACTATCCTGGTCATTTACCATATCATTCATAAGCTGCTTTACACCACTTCCAAGTCCAACCATAGTTACTATAAGTAATGTACCAATTGTAATTCCAAGGGATGTTAGAATAGTTCTTCCTTTTCTTTTCCATAAATCCCTTAGAGACATTAAAATATATTCTTTAAATTTCACTTTTTAATCCTCCTTTAAGGGTTTTATTGTTGTTTTACTATATCAGAAGTAATTTTACCGTCCATTATCTTAACTACACGCTTTGCCTTATTAGCTTCTTCTGGGTTATGTGTAACCATTATAATAGTAAATCCTTTATCATTTATTTCCTTAAACAATTCCATAATTGATTCACTACTTTTTGAATCAAGATTTCCTGTAGGTTCATCAGCAAATAATATTTCCGGTTTATTTACAAGGGCTCTTGCAATAGAAACCCTCTGTCTCTGACCTCCTGACATTTCATTAGGTTTATGATTATAAAAATCTTTAAGACCTACCATATCTAATGCTTCTAGTGCTCTTTTCTTTCTTTCTGATTTTTTTACGCCAGCAAATATAAGTGGCATCATTACATTTTCAAGTGCTGTTTGAGAATTTTCCAAATTAAAAGCCTGGAAAACAAATCCTATTTTTTCATTTCTATACTTAGATAATTTTTTATCATTAAGTTTGCTTATGTCTTCTCCTTCAATACACACACTTCCTACTGTTGGTGTATCAAGGCCTCCTATAATATGCATAAGAGTTGACTTTCCTGAACCAGAAGGTCCAATTACAGCTACATATTCACCTTTTTCAACATTTAATGAAACGTCATTTAAAGCTACAAATTGTTCTTTTCCCATTTTGTATACTTTAGATATACCTTTTACTTCTATCATAATTTAATCTCTCCTCATAATTTATTACTAGTACTTTTTTTCATAATTACATAATAAAGCAAATAAATTAACTAAATATTAAGATTTTCTTACAATAAACTTAAAAATTCTATATAGTTATAGATAATGTATTTTATAAATATTCATCCTTAGTCTTCAAAATTAATATTTATGCATATTCATTCTTTATGTTCACTACAAATCAGCAGCAACGAAGTAAAAAAATTAATAATATTTGTATAAAAATTACCCTTGCATAATTATTCATATGAATGTATAATGTATGCATAAAGTAATTTTGTACATTTAATACAATATAAACATATTTTGCGGGGAGGCTACTTAAATGAAAAAATATAACAAAGTTGTTTTAGCTTATTCAGGAGGACTTGATACTTCAGTAATTATTCCATGGCTTAAAGAAAACTATGGTTGCGAAGTAATTGCTGTATCAGGAAACGTTGGTCAAAAATCAGAACTTGAAGGATTAGAAGAAAGAGCACTAAAGACTGGTGCATCTAAACTTTATATAGAAGATTTAACAGAAGAATTTGTTAATGATTATATTTTCCCAACTATTCAAGCAAATGCTATATATGAAGGAAAATATCTTTTAGGTACTTCATTTGCAAGACCTATTATTGCTAAGAGAATTGTAGAAATAGCAAAAAAAGAAGGCGCAGATGCAATATGTCATGGATGTACTGGTAAAGGTAATGACCAAGTTAGATTTGAACTTGCAATAAAAGCATTTGATCCAGATATGAAAATTATTGCTCCATGGAGAACTTGGGAAATAAAATCAAGAGAAGATGAAATAGCTTATGCAGAAAAGAAACAAGTTCCAATAAAAATAAGCTATGAAACAAACTACAGTAAAGATATGAATCTTTGGCATTTAAGTCATGAAGGATTAGACTTAGAAGATCCTGCAAACGAACCAGATTATAAAAAAATACTTGAACTTTCTAAAACATTAGAAGATGCTCCTGATAAGGCTACTTACATTACACTTTCATTTGAAAAAGGTATTCCTGTAGCTCTAAACGGAAAGAAAATGGGCGGAGTTCAATTAATAGAAGAATTAAATAAAATAGGTGGAGAAAATGCCATTGGAATAGTTGATATGGTTGAAAACAGACTTGTTGGTATGAAATCAAGAGGTGTTTATGAAACTCCAGGTGGAACTATTTTATTTACAGCTCATAAAGCTTTAGAAGAAATATGCTTAGATAAACAAACTTCTCACTTTAAAGAACAAGTTGCATTAAAATTTGCAGAACTTGTATATGATGGATTATGGTATACTCCACTTAGAGAAGCTTTAACTGAATTTGTTACAAAAACACAAGAAACTGTAACTGGTGATGTTAAATTAAAACTTTATAAAGGTAATATTGTTAATGCTGGTATGACATCTCCATATTCTCTATACAGTGAAGAATATGCTACATTTGGCGAAGATGCAGTATATAACCAAAATGATTCTGCTGGATTTATAAATCTTTTTGGTCTTCCACTTGTAGTTAATGCAAAAATGAAAGCAAAAAACAACAAATAATAAAGCGAGGAAATTTTATATGAAACTTTGGGGTGGACGTTTTAAAAAAGGAACTAATGCACTTGTAAATGACTTTAATTCTTCTATACACATTGATTCTAGAATGTACAAAGAAGATATAGAAGGAAGTCTTGCACACAACAAAATGTTAGGAAAGCAAGGCATAATTCCAATGGAAGACAGTAAAAAAATCGAAGAAGGATTAAAAACAGTATTATCAAAAATTGATAATGGTGAAATAGAAATTGATCCTACAGCTGAAGATATTCATAGTTTCACAGAAGGAACATTAACAGAACTTATAGGTGATGCTGGTAAAAAACTTCATACAGGAAGAAGTAGAAATGACCAAGTAACTTTAGATTTAAGAATTCACTTAAAAAATGAAATCAAGGATATTTTATCTAATATCCTTGATCTTCAAAAAGTTATATTTGAAAAAGCTTCTGAAAATACAAAAACTATAATGCCTGGATATACTCACATGCAAAAGGCTCAACCAATTACTCTTGCTCATCACCTTTTAGCTTATGGTGAAATGCTTAAAAGAGATATAGGAAGACTTCAAGATGCATATAAAAGAACTAACCAAATGCCTCTTGGTTCTGGTGCTCTTGCTACATCTACATATCCAATAGACAGAGAATTTGTAAAGGATCAATTACATTTTGATTCTGTCACTTTAAATAGTCTTGATTCTGTATCTGATAGAGATTATGTTATTGAAACATTATCTGCTCTATCACTTGTAATGATGCACCTTTCAAGATTTTCAGAAGAAATAATTCTTTGGTGTACAAATGAATTTAAATTTATAGAACTTGATGATGCATATAGCACAGGAAGTTCAATTATGCCTCAAAAGAAAAATCCAGATGTTGCTGAACTTATTAGAGGTAAAACAGGTCGTGTTTATGGAGATCTTTTCACTTTATTAACTGTAATGAAAGGAATTCCTTTAGCTTACAATAAGGATATGCAAGAAGATAAAGAAGCATTATTTGATGCCATTGATACTGCTAATCTTTCTTTAAAGACATTTACAGGAATGATAAAAACTATGAAAGTAAATGTAGATAATATGAGAAAAGGTGCAGCCGGTGGCTTTACAAATGCTACTGATGTTGCTGATTATCTTGTTAAAAAAGGTATGCCTTTTAGAAGTGCACATGGCGTTGTAGGTGAAATTGTTCTTTCATGTATAAAAGCTGATAAGGCAATTGAAGATCTTACTTTAGATGAATTCAAAAAATTCTCATCATTATTTGATGAAGATATATATAAAGCAATTGATTTATTAACTTGCGTTCAAGAAAGAAAGGTTATTGGTGGTCCTTCAACTGAATCAGTTAAAATTCAACTTGAAGCACTTAATAAATTTATAAATGACACTACTGATAATTTATCTAAATTATCTTAATTAAATCTTTAAATAAATGAAGAATGATTAGTAATTTTTATTACTAATCATTCTTCATTATTAATTATTTGCAATTTGGGAGGTTAAAATATGAAGTATAAAATCATTGATGGTGGCGTTTGTGCACCAATAGGTTTTTTAGCTTCTGGTCTTCATTCTGGTTTTAAAAGAGTGAAGAAAGATTTAGCTTTAATATACTCAGAAGTTCCTTGCAAAACTGCTGGAATGTTTACAAAAAATATAATAAAAGCTGCCCCCGTTTATATTACAAAAGATCATGTTAAAAATGGTATTGCTCAAGCAATTATATGCAACAGTGGCAATGCAAATTGCTGTCAATTTGATGACGGCATAACAAAAGCTAAAAATACTGCAATTCATCTTGCAAAAGCTTTAAATATTCCAGAAGATTACGTTCTTGTTTCTTCTACTGGAATAATAGGAAAATCACTAGATTTTTCTCTAATAGAAAATAATATAGATAATTTAATAGATAAATTATCATCTACTGGATCAAATGACGCAGCAAATTCAATACTAACTACAGATAAATTTACTAAAGAATATTCTATGGAATTTTTTATAGACAATAAAATTATAAAAATAGGAGCTATTGCAAAAGGATCTGGAATGGTAAATCCTAACATGGGTACTATATTGTCATTTATAACTACAGATTTAGCAATATCCTCTTCCCTTTTAAATGAAGCATTAAAGGAAGCTGTTAATAGTAGCTATAATAAGATAAGCATTGATGGTGATACAAGTACTAATGATATGGTATTAATACTTGCAAATGGTCTTGCAGAAAACAAAGAAATAACTTCTAAGAATGAAGATTATTATATATTTTTAGAAGCCTTAAAAAAACTAAGCATACATCTTGCAAAAGAAATTGCAAGAGATGGTGATGGTGCTACAAAACTTATTGAATGCACTATTAAACATGCAGCCAATGAAGAATCTGCTACTATTTTTGCAAAGGGAATTATAAATTCAAATACTATTAAAGCATCACTTTTTAATAATAAAATAGATTTTGGAAGAATTCTTTGTGCTCTTACAAATTCTAACATTGACTTCAACATAAATAACTTAAATATTACTTTGACAAATTCTAAAGAAGATTCTTTAAGTATATGTTCATGTGGAAATTTAAACAAATTAGACACTAAAAAAGTAAAAAGTATTTTAAATGATAATGAAATAAAATTAATAATAGATATTAATGAAGGAAATTCAAATGTAACTGTCTGGGGCTCTGACTTAACATATGAATACATAAGAGTTACAGGTGATTATAGAAACTTAAAGGGAGGCAGATAAATATGAATTATAAAGTTATATCAGGAAGTGTAACAAGTCCTAAAGGATTTAAAGCAAATGGAATACACTGTGGGGTTAAGGCAGGAACAACAAAAAAAGACTTAGCTTTAGTGTATTCAGAAGTTCCATGTGTTGGTGCTGGAATGTATACAAATAATAAAGTTAAATGTGCACCTATTTTTGTAACAAAAGCTCACTTAAAAAACAACATTGCCCAAGCTGTTATTGTAAATAGTGGTAATGCTAACTGTTGCACAGGTCAAGATGGTCTTGACAAAGCAGAAGAAGAAACTAAAGTTTTAGCAAAGGAACTTAACATTAATTCTAATGATGTTTTAGTGGCATCTACAGGAGTTATAGGAGTTCCATTAAATGTAGATGCAATAAAATCTGGTATACCAGAACTTGTATCTGGTTTATGCAAAGATGGCTCTCTTGCTGCTTCTGCTATTATGACTACTGATACTGTAAAAAAAGAAGCTGCATGTACATTAAATATTTCAGGTAAAGAAGTTACAATAGGTGCCATTGCAAAAGGTTCTGGAATGATAGAACCTAATATGGGAACTATGCTTTCATTTATATCAACTGATGCAAAAATATCAGCAGAACTTTTAGATTCTGCTTTAAGAGAAGCTGTAAAAGTAAGCTACAACAGAATAAGTGTTGATGGTGACACAAGCACTAATGATACTGTAATAATTTTAGCAAATGGAATGGCAGAAAATGAAAGTATTTCATCTAAAAATGAAGATTATTATGCTTTTGTTGAAGCCTTAAAATATATAACTATAGAAATATCAAAAATGCTTGCAAAAGACGGTGAAGGTGCTACAAAACTTATTGAATGTACAGTTAATGGATGCAAAAATGAAAAAGAAGGTGTTATTTTTGCAAAAAGTGTAATAACTTCAAGTCTTGTAAAAACAGCTATGTTTGGTGCTGATGCTAACTGGGGAAGAGTTTTATGCGCATTAGGTTATGCAGGAGTTGACTTTGAACCTGAAAAAGTAGACGTAGAATTTGTAAGCAAAGCTGGTACTATTCTTGTATGTAAAAATGGTGCTTCAGTAGACTTTAGTGAAGATTTAGCAAAGAAAATTCTTCTTGAAGATGAAATCACAATAAAAGTTAATATGGGATCTGGTTCTGAAAGTGTAACTTGTTATGGATGCGACTTAACATATGATTATGTTAAGATAAATGGCGATTATAGAAGCTAGATTTTATACAATAAAATGGGGTGAATAATAAAATAATGAATATTAACGAACGTGCTAATGTCTTAGTAGAGTCATTGCCTTTTATACAAAAATTTAATGGGAAAATAATCGTAGTAAAATACGGTGGTAATGCTATGATTAACGAAGAACTTCAAGAAAGTGTAATAAATGATATAGTTTTAATGAAATGTGTTGGATTTAAACCTGTTATAGTTCATGGCGGCGGACCTTTTATATCTTCATTTTTAAAAAGACTTAATGTACAAAGTAAATTTATCAATGGATTACGTTATACAGATGATGATGCCATAGAAGTTGTTCAAATGGTTTTAGGAGGAAAAGTAAATAAAGACCTTGTAGCTTTAATTGAAAGGGCTGGAGGAAAAGCTCTTGGTCTTTGTGGAATGGATGGTTCATTAATAAAAGCTAAAAAAATGCAAGGCAGTGATGATCTTGGATATGTTGGAGAAATAACTCATGTAAACACTGAAATACTAAAAATGTCTCTAGATGCTGATTATATACCAGTTGTAGGGAGTGTTGCTTTAGGAGAAGATGATAACTGCTTTTATAATATAAATGCAGATACTTGTGCAGCCAAAATTGCTTCTGCACTAAAGGCAGAAAAGCTTATGCTTTTAACTGATGTTCCAGGTGTTATGAGAGATCCTTCTGATCCTGAAACTCTAATTTCATCTTTACGACTTTATCAAGTTCCAAAACTTGTACAAGAAGGAATAATAAAAGGTGGAATGATACCAAAAATAGACTGCTGTGTAGAATCAGTACGTATGGGAGTTGAAAGAGCTCATATAATTGATGGAAGAGTTCCTCATTCAATTCTTTTAGAATTACTTTCACCAGAAGGCTTAAAAGGTCTTGGAACAATGATTTATTAGGAGGTAAATAATATGAAAAATTCACTTATGAATACTTATGGAGAACAATCACCTATAATGGTTAAAGGTGAAGGTTGTTATCTTTATGATATAGACGGAAAAAAATATTTAGATCTAACAAGTGGTATTGGAGTAAACTCTTTAGGCTATAACAATGAAAAATGGACAAAAGCAGTAACTAATCAAGTTACTACACTTCAACATTGCTCTAATATATTTACAAATCCAACTACTATTGAAGCTAGTAATAAATTAGTAGAAAAAGCTGGTATGAGCAAAGTATTTTTTGCAAATTCAGGTGCTGAAGCAAATGAAGGTGCTATAAAACTTGCAAGAAAATATAGCTTTGAAAAATATGGAGATGGCAGAAATAAAGTATTAACCTTAAAAAAATCCTTTCATGGAAGAACAATAACTACTTTAAAAGCTACAGGTCAACCTGAAAAATTCCATAAATACTTCTTCCCTTTCCCTGAAGGCTTCGATTATGTTGAAAAAAATAACATAGATGATTTTAAAAGCAAATTAACAAGTGATGTATGTGCAATTATGATGGAAGCTGTACAAGGTGAAGGCGGGGTTTATCCTCTTGATAAAGATTTTGTACAAGAAGTTGTAAAAATATGTAATAAAAAAGATGTTTTAGTTATATTTGATGAAGTACAATGTGGAATTGCAAGATGTGGTAAGTTATTTGGTTTTAATAATTTTGATGTTAAAGCTGATATAATTTCTCTTGCTAAAGGATTAGGCGCTGGTCTTCCTATAGGTGCTGTTTTATGTAATGAAAAATTAAAAGATGTATTTAAACCAGGAGATCACGGTTCAACATTTGGTGGAAACCCTGTTGCTTGTAGCGGTGCACTTGTGGTTTTAGATGAAATATGTAATGAAGAAACTTATAATAAAGTTTATGAAAACGGAAAATTTGTAAGAGATTCTATTAAAAATGCCAATCTTTCTCAAGTAGTTGATGTTAGAGGCTTTGGTCTTATGATAGGTATAGAAATTAAAGGAAGTTCTGCTGATATTAAAAAGAAAGCTCAAGAAAAAGGTTTCTTATTCTTAACAGCAGGTCCAAATGTAATAAGATTATTACCACCTATTGTTATTACTAGAGAAGAACTTACAGCTACTGTTAATGTATTAAAAGAACTTTTAAAATAATGCATTATTAAAAGGGGGAATTAACTTGAAAAAAGATTTACTACGAATGGATGATCTTACGAAAGAAGATATTATTGAAATACTAAATCTTGCTGATCAATTAAAATATGAATTAAAGCATGGGATACCTCATGAACACTTAAAAGGTCAAACTCTTGGTATGATATTTGAAAAAAGATCAACTAGAACAAGAGTATCTTTCGAAACAGGAATGTATCAATTAGGTGGTAACGCTTTATTTTTAAGTAGTCGTGATCTTCAAATAGGACGTGGAGAACCAATTGAAGATACTGCAAGAGTTTTATCAAGATTTGTACAAGGAATAATGATTAGAACATATTCAGACGAAGAAGCAGAAAAACTTGCAAAATACTCTTCTATTCCTATAATAAATGGTCTAACAGATCTTGAACATCCTTGCCAAGTTCTTGCTGATCTAATGACAATAAGAGAATATAAAAACATATTAGATGGATTAAATGTAGCTTATATAGGTGATGGAAATAATATGTCACACTCTCTTATAATAGGATGCTTAAAATTAGGAATGAATTTTTCTATAGCATGTCCAAAAGAATATATGCCACAAGAAAGTTATATAAATCGTGGAAAAGAAATAGCAGCTTCAGAAAATGTACAATTTAACATATATCATGATCCTAAGGAAGCAGCTAAAAATGCAGATGTACTTCTTACTGATGTATGGGAAAGCATGGGACACGAGCAAGAAACAGAAGAAAGACGTAAATTCTTTAAAGGATTCCAAATAAATAATGAATTGCTATCTCTTGCTGATGACAATGTAATGGTACTTCATTGTTTACCTGCCCATCGTGGGGAAGAAATTACAGCAGAAGTTTTAGAAGATCATGCAGCAGAGATTTTTGACGAATCTGAAAACAGATTACATGCTCAAAAAGCAATTCTTGTAAAACTTATGAAAAAGAACTAATAAATTTTGTTTAAAATGTTTCTTTTTGCGTAAATTAAAGTTATAATAGTTATTAGCGACATGTTTTAATATGTAATACTTTACTATTAGGATTGTCAAACATAAATCAAAGCTTAGATTATACATATCTAACTTGATTTTAAAATAAAAAAATATATACATTATTGGAGGTTTTTTATTTATGTTAGTTTCAGTTAAAGAAATGATGAATAAGGCTAGAGAAGGACATTATGCTGTAGGTCAATTCAACATCAACAACTTAGAATGGACAAAAGCAATATTATTAACAGCTCAAGAAAACAATTCACCAGTTATATTAGGTGTATCTGAAGGTGCTGGTAAATACATGGGAGGATATCATGCTGTAGTTGGTATGGTAAACGGATTATTAAAAGATCTTGATATATCTGTTCCTGTTGCTTTACACTTAGACCACGGTTCTTATGAAGGAGCTTACAAGTGTATAGAAGCTGGATTCTCTTCAGTTATGTTTGATGGTTCTCACTACCCAATAGCAGAAAACATCGAAAAGAGTAAACAACTTATAAAAGATGCTCACGGAAAAGGAATATCTATTGAATGTGAAGTTGGTTCAATAGGTGGAGAAGAAGATGGAGTTATAGGTGCTGGTGAAGTTGCTGATCCTGCTGAATGCAAACAAATAGCTGATTTAGGTGTTGATATATTAGCTGCTGGTATCGGAAACATTCATGGTAAATATCCTGAAAACTGGGCTGGATTAGATTTTGATGCTTTAGCAAAAATCAAAGATGCTGTTGGAAATATGCCATTAGTTTTACACGGTGGTACTGGAATTCCTGATGATATGATAAAGAAAGCTATATCTCTTGGAGTTTGCAAAATCAACGTTAACACTGAATGCCAATTAGTTTTTGCAGAAGCTACTAGACAATACATTGAAGCTGGTAAAGATCAACAAGGAAAAGGATTTGATCCAAGAAAATTATTAGCTCCTGGATTTGAAGCTATAAAGGCTAAAGTTAAAGAAAAAATGGAATTATTCGGTTCTGTAAACAAAGCTAACTAATTATTAAATTTCATTAAAAAGTACCATGCATTTGCATGGTATTTTTTTATATCAAATTTATTTATATTGTCATATTTGTAAAAAAGCATTATTGTTGATATAATTTTTATATAAAATGTAAAGGAGATTAATTATGAAAGAAACTATTAAGTGTTCAAGAGAAGAACTTGAAGCCTTTATTGGTATTGAAGCAAAAAAAACTTTCTTTTCTAAAACTTTAGATAGATATATGAAAAATAGAACAAAGCCTAATTGGAATTTTGGTGCATTTTTCTTAGGTCCTTTTTATCTTATGTATAGAAAATGCTATATTCCTGCAATTATTATATCTATAGCATACTTTTCATTAATACTACTACCTATAAATTTATCAGCAATATTATTACTTATAATAATGATTATATTAGGACTTCTTGGTACTAACCTTTATCTTCGCTTTTGTGAAAGAGAAATAAATATATATAGAGAATATAATTATATGAAAAGCGAAAAAGATTTTAATAACTTGCTATCTACAAAAGGCGGTACAAGTTTTCTTTCTGCAACTATATTATATTTTGTTTTTGCATTATTTATGTGGATAAAAATATTTACAATGTAATTAAATTATAAAATAATTAAGAGGTTGCTATTATGGCAACCTCCTTTTAACTACATATTCATTATAATTTCCTTTATCTTATCTTCTTCAATTGCTGCTGCATAAGATTCATTATCAAACTTTACAATATCTCCTATACCCTTTTGAAATACAAATCTTATTTTTCCATCACGTACCTTTTTATCTGTATATAGCTTTTTAATTAATTCTTCCCTATCTATATAATCTGGTATTGTAACAGGCAATTTTGCCTTCTTATATAAGTTAATAACTCTATTTACATCTTCATCTGATATATATCCAAGTTTATTTCCAAGCCTTACTTGTGCTACCATTCCTATAGCTACAGCTTCTCCATGTAATAGTTTATAATTGCTGACAGTTTCTATTGCTCTTCCAACAGTATGTCCTAAGTTTAATACTTCTCTTAAACTTTTTTCTTTTTCGTCTTTCATAACAACATTATATTTAATTTCACAATTCTTTTTTGCAATAAAATCACATACTTCACTGTCAAATTCAAATACCTTATCTATATTCTTTTCTAAATATTGAAAAAATTCATAATCAGATATACATCCATGCTTTATAGTTTCAGAAAGTCCACTACTTATTTGTTTTTTGGGCAATGTCTTCCACGAATCTGTATCAATATAAACTTTTTGTGGTTCATTAAAAAGACCTATTAAATTTGTTGCTATATCTGTATCTACAGCAGTTTTACCTCCAATTGAAGCATCTGCTGCTGCAAGTAAAGTTGTAGCATAGTTAATAAATGGCACGCCCCTTCCAAAAGTTCCTGCAACAAATCCTGCAAGATCAGTTACAACTCCTCCTCCAACTGCTATAATACAGCAATCTCTTTTATATCCTTTTATAATCATACTATCTTCAACAAATTCTTTTGTTTTTCTAGTTTTACTTTTTTCACCTGCATCAAATATGATAATATCAGATTTAAAACCGTTGCTAATTAATTTTTCATATATTTTTTGTGCATATAAATCTTTTACTATACTATCTGTTACTACTACAAATTTATTAATATTTCCTACAAGTCCATTTTTTAAATCACTAATTAATTTATCTGCTAAATTATTTCCTATCTCTACATCGTATGAATCATCTACAATTTTCTTTAGTTCTACATGAAATTTTGACATTATAATTTACTCCCACCTTTTATCTTAAATATTTACACTATTTAGGCTGTTTTGAAATAAGCTTTGCATGTACAAGGCATCTTCCATCTGTAACTTCATAGCTACAGGTTGATAATGTAATAATTTTATCATTTTCAGTAAAATCAACTGTATTAGCTAAAAACATTGATTTATTTTTTAATCCATTTAAAAATGAAATATAATCTTCTTTAGTAGAAAAACTGTACATATATGGATTTTCATTAGCCTTTTCTACGTATACAGAAAAAACTTCATATACATATGACACATCCTTTGTATCTATATATATATTTCTATTATTATTAAAAAAATCTTCTTCCTTAAAATTATTAAGGCCTGCGAACATGCTTCCATCTCTCATGTTATGACCATGTATTATGGTGTTTTCCTCTTCAAATGGATGCCTTATAGCGCTTTCAACAAATATAGCCCCACCACTATTTTCGTCCTTCTCGAAATTATGAGTTAAATAATATTCATCATTATCCTCTGAAGGATGTACCATAGGATAATTAATTTCAGTATTTGGTATAGTTATCCAGCCTACAAAATCTTCATTTATTTTAATTAGCTCATCAAAATTTAATCCCTCTATTTTGACATTGCCTCCTAAACCAACAGTAACTGAAGGTCCATAATCCTTAAGTTCATTATAAACCTTAGCATTTTTGTTATAATCATTAAAAATTAAAAACAGCTTATAACCAGAGTATACAAGACCAATTATAGCAATTATTAATACTATTCTTCCTATAATTTTTTTCATTTATTATTCCTCTTAAATTAACCTATTTCTAGAGCTATTTCCATCATATCTGTAAATGTTCTTTCTCTTTCTTCTGGTGTGGTTTCTAATCCTTTTAATATATGATCTGATATAGTAAGTATTGACAATGCTTTTACACCATATCTTGCAGCAAGTGTATAAAGTTCTGCTGTTTCCATTTCAACTGCCAAACAACCATAATCAGCCCATAATTCAACTGAATCTCCAGTATTATCATAAAAAAGATCAGATGATAGTATATTCCCTACCTTAACATTTATATTTTTTTCTTTAGCTTTATTGTATGCAGCATATAATAGTTCAAAATTAGCACATGGTGCATAATTCATTCCATTAAACCTTCTTCTATTGATTCCTGAATTAGTAGATGCAGCTTCTGCTATAACAATATCTCTTAAATTAACATCATTGTTTATAGAGCCTGCAGAACCTATTCTAATAAGCTTTTTGGCTTTGTATACATTAATTAATTCATCTACATATATTGAATGAGAAGGCATTCCCATACCTGTTCCTTGTACTGAAATTCTTTTTCCTTTATATGTTCCTGTAAAACCAAACATACCTCTTACTTTGTTATAACACTTAGCATTCTCTAAATAATTTTCTGCTATAAATTTTGCCCTCATAGGATCTCCTGGTAATAAAACTGTTTCTGCTATATCACCCTCATTTGCCATTATATGATAATGTTTTGCCATAATAATTACCTCCTTATTCTCTATAATTTTATAAACAATTTATTATTTATATTATATATCATTTCTTTATTTTAGTCATATATTCAATATTTGTTTGTTTTTAATGATTATGATATACTATCAATGTTACAAAGTTTATAGGAGGCATTAATTTAATGAAAGAACTTGAAACAAGGATAATCAAAATTGATGTAGCTGAAATCAGAAAAACTTTAATTGCAAATAATGCAGAGAAAGTTAAAGAAGAAAACCAAATTAATGATATTTATGATTTTGAAGATGGAAAACTTCTTGCTTCTAGAGGATATGCAAGAATAAGAACTGTAGATAATCTTCTAGATGGCAAAAGAACAATATATATGACAACTAAAAAACTTCTTTCTCAAGGTAAATTTAAAGAAATGGAAGAAAATGAAGTTATCGTAGATAATAAAGAAGCAGCTGAAGGAATATATTCGTCTCTAGGACTTAAATTAAAGCAATCAATTAATAAATTTAGAGAAAGCTATAAACTAGAAAATGGTTTAGTAGAAATAGATATAAATGATACAAATTTCTGTCCTTTCCCTTATTTAGAAATAGAAACAGATTCAGAAGAAAATCTTAAAAATATAGTTTCTATCTTAGGTTACACAATGGCAGATACAACATCAAAAACAATTTATGAATTAATAGAAGAAAATAAATAAGTAAAAGGCATTACTATATTAATTTACAGTAATGCCTTTTACTTAAATATTATCTCTTTAAAAATTTATTATATACTTTTATCACTATGATTTCTATAAAAATTGATATTATAAGAATAATAAACCCATCTACATATTCATTTATACTTCCTAATGTCTTTAAATATATTGTAATAAGCATATTTACAATAATAAAATGAGTTACTAAAACAATAAGTGAATTTCTTCCCATAAAACTAAGAAACTTTTGTTTTTTTATTTTTTTACATAATAAAATAACCATAAAAGAACCTATTATACTATTTATTACATAAATTAATGGATTTTTATATAGAATAAGATATATCTCAACATGTCCATTATAAATTGTCATTATAATATTTAAAATCAGTAATAATAAAATGTAGCTTGTCTTAGATTTTACCTTTTCTATAAAGTTATACATGTAATATCCAACTGCAAAAAATCCTGTAGCAGTAAAAATTCTTATAAATACACACATTAATGAATCTTCACTAAACATATTAGAAAAAGAAAAAATAAACAAACACAATATAATAAATTTTACATATCTTTCTTCCTTGAAAATTTTATTTAAAATAAAAAATAGCATTTCACATCCAAAAAGACATGGCAGGAACCAAGTACCACATAAACCCCTTAACGTAATAATCTTAATAACAGTACTATATATTAGCTCCTTAGAAAAATCATCTAATAAATATGAATATAACAAATATAAAACTGCGTTTATAAAAGAAAAAATAATATATGGTACAAAAAGATTTTTTAACTTTTTCGTAAAATATTCTTTTACAGTATACTTTTTATAAGAAAAATATTGTGCTAAACTTCCTGAAATAATAAAAAATATAGGAAGATGAAATGAGTAAAGCCATATTCGTATAATGTTTGATTCATTTTTATATATATGACCAAGCATTACTAAAATTATGGCAATTCCCCTAGATAAATCAAAATAATCTAATCTTTTTGATTTTTCCTCTATATTAATCAAGTTTTTCTCTTCTCTTAGTTGATTTTACAAATAACTTTTTAAGTGCTTCCTTATCATTTGAATACATAGCCTTCTTTATAAAATCAAGTTCTAATTCAAAATTTGTTATGGCTTTTAAAAGATTATCTTTGTTTCCAAGAAAAAGTTCGCTCCATAAATCTTCATTTATATTAGCAATTCTAGTTAAATCCCTATAACTATCTCCAATAAAGCTTCCTGTTTCTCTTCCCTCTTCATCACTATTTATAAGTGCAACTGCAATAGCATGTGGAAGTTGAGATGTATATCCTATCATTTCATCATGAAATTCTGGTGTTATCCTTTTTACTCTTTTAAAACCAATACTTTTAGCTAAATCTTCTATCTTTTTTATATTTTCTTCTTTATTTCGAGAAATAGGAGTTATTATATAATTTGCTCCCTTAAAGACCTCACTACTTGCAAAATCTATTCCTTTTTTTTCTCTTCCTGCCATAGGGTGTCCAAAAACAAAATCTATATCTCTTGGTAATATTTTAATAATGTCATTAATAAACATTCCTTTAATACCTGTAGCATCTGTAATAATAGATCCTTTTTTAAAATAATCTTTATTATCTTCCACGAAATTTTTAACTAGCTTTGGATATATAGAAATTATTGTTAAGTCAGCATTTTTAAGAAGCTCTTTTCCTGTTCTGCTTCCTTCTTTTATAAGTTCTCTTTCTTTTGCTTTTTTTAATGTTTCTTCATTAACATCAATTCCATAAACATCTGTATACCCTGCATCCTTAAGAGCCATTGCAAATGAACCGCCAACAACACCAAGGCCTACAATTACTATATTCATTAACACTTACCCCCTACTAATTATTCTTCACATAATTTTCAAGAGCTTCAATTGCAAGAACATATCCAAATTCTCCAAAGCCACACATTTGACCTATACATGCTGGTGCTGTAACTGATACTCTTCTAAAATCTTCACGTGTATGCACATTAGAAATATGTACTTCTACTGTTGGTATACTTACTCCCTTTATTGCATCATGTATAGCATAGCTATAATGTGTATATGCTCCAGGATTAATTACTATACCATCATATTTTTCATAATAAGCTTTTTGAATGAAGTTTATTATTTCTCCTTCTAAATTGCTTTGAAGAAGTGTCATTTCATGTCCTCTTTTTTCTCCTTCATTTTGAATATATTTGCATACATCAGTAAAATCCTTTGTTCCATATATATTTTTTTCTCTAACACCTAACATATTAAGGTTAGGTCCATTTATTACCATTATCTTCATTATTACACCTCGAAACTTTAACTAATACGTTATTTTTTTAAAAGATCCTTTAAACTTTTTTCTATTTCAGTTAATGTATCCTTTAAATATCCCTCATTTTTTATCTCTATATGGCAAGCTTTTTTATACTTATCATATCTCTCATCAAAAAGTTTATATATTTTTTCTTTACCGTCCTTTAAAAGAGGTCGTGATGCTACATCAACGTCTTCTACTATATTTTCTATAGGTCTATTTACAAATACAATGATACAATTTTCTTTTAGTATATCAATATTAATGTCCTTTTTTATTACACCGCCACCTGATGAAATTATACATTTCTTTTTACAAACAAGTTCTTTACAAGCTTTTGTCTCCCATTCCCTAAAATACTCTTCTCCTTCCTCAAAAAGCTCTTTAATACTTTTTTGAGCTATTTCTTCAATATAGTCATCCATATCAAAAAAATTATAATTTAAATCTGTTGCAAGCACTTTGCCAATTGTAGTTTTTCCACAGCCAGGCATCCCAATTAAAACTACCTTATCCTTCAATTCTATTTCCTCCAAAGGTTAAAATTCTTTTTCTATTTCTTCATATATTTTATCAATTATTTCTTTTTCAATTTTTTTATCCTGCCATATTTCCTGTGATTTAATAGCTTGCCCAACAAGCATATACAAGCCATTACACACTTTTTTCCCTAATTGTTGTCCAATTTTCATAAATTCAGTACACTTAGGATTATATACAATATCAACTAAGGAATCGAAATTTTTAATAATATCTTCAGATACTACTGATTTTGAAACATTAGGATACATACCAACAGGTGTTGAATTTACTAATACATCACCTTTTACATTTTTTAATTCTTCATAATCTATTAAGTCTATTCCTTCCTTAATATCTGATTTTTTAACTGAATCTTTATTTCTCGTAACTAAATATAATTTTTTAGGATTATTATCTAAAATATATTGAAGTAATGCTTTAGCTGCTCCACCATTTCCCATTACAACTACTACATTGTCTTTGACTTTTATATTATTATTATCAAGAAGCATTCCAAAACCAAAATAATCTGAATTATAACCATATAGCTTATTGTCCTTTAGCAATATAGTGTTAACAGCACCTATTTTTGATGCCTCATCAGAAATAAAGTCAAGTTCCTTCATTACTTCTTGCTTATAAGGAATTGTTACATTAACACCTTTTATGCCTAATACCTTTAAAGACTTACCATAATATTTTATATCTTCCTTTGGAATAGGAAAAAGCTTGTATGCTCCTTCAATTCCTAAAAGTTCGAATACTCTCTTGTGAATTACAGGTGAAAGGCTGTGTCCTAGCTTTTCGCCAATTAAACCGTAAAATTCCATATCTATTTCTCCTTATTCAATTGCATTTTTATATGCACCTAAAAGCCTAAAATATTCTGAACTATTTTTTATAAGTTCTAATGCCTTCTTTGCCTCATTACTTTCTATTGAACCCTCAAATGCTACATAGAACAAATATGACCATGGAGCATCTTTCATTGGTCTTGATTCAATTTTTATCATGTTTATGTTATTTTCAGCAAAATACCTTAAAATATTAAAAAGCTTCCCTGATTTATTTTCAACTGTAAAAGCAACACTAACTTTATCTGCATTTTTAGGAACCACTAATTCTTTTCCAATTACAACAAATCTAGTAGTATTATCTTTCAATGTATTTATACATTCTTCTATTATTTCTAAATCATATATTTTTGCAGATCTTATTCCTGCAATTGCAGCCTTACTCTTATCACCAGTATCCTTTACAAACTTTGCACTTGTTGCTGTATTATGAAAAGGAATAAGTTTCCAATTATATTGTTTTAAAAATTCACTACTTTGCTCAATTCCTTGGGCATGTGAATATACTTCTTTAATATCTTCAAGCTTTGTTCCTTTTATACCCATTAAATGCTGATTTATTTTTATAGTTTCTTCAGCTAAAATATGAAAATCATATTTTTTCAAAAGGTCCATTACTTTAGATATTGCACCTGTTGATGAATTTTCTATAGGAAGCACTCCATATTTTATTTCATCATTTTCAATAGCTTCAAATACATCTTCAAATTCTTCGTAAGAAAATCTATTGCTATCTTCACCAAATATTTTTATTAGTGCTTCCTCAGAAAACGCCCCAGGTACTCCTTGAAATCCAACCTTAGCATCTAAATCTATATTGTCTAATTTTATATCAAATTCCATGTTATTATCTTGACTTTCAATTTTTCTCTTTTGAAGGCCTCTGCTTATTTCCATAATGGAATTTAAAAATTCTTTAGCTTCTTTTGCATAATCCTTGTCATCTAAATTGTCTACAGCTTTCTTTAAAACTTCTTCTTCCCTATTTCCTTGAAAAACAGGTAACTTATTCTCCTTTTTGTATCTCGCTACATCTAATACAACATTCATTCTCTTTTCAAATAGTGAAACAAGTTCCTTATCAATTGCATCTATTTTTTTTCTACTTTCTTCTAAAGACGCCATCCATCTCTCTCCTTTATTAAATCAAGAATTCCAATTGCTGTAACAGCTTCAATTACAGGTACTGCTCTTTGAACTATACAAGGATCATGCCTTCCTTCAATAACTAGTTTTTCATCTTTTTTTGTTTCTACATTTACAGTATCCTGCTCTTTACTTATTGATGGTGTTGGTTTTATTCCAACATTAAAAACTATAGGCATTCCACTTGTAATACCACCTAATATACCACCGTTATTATTTGTTTTAGTTTTTACATTTCCATTATTATCATAATAAAAATCATCATTACTTTCAGATCCATAAAGTTTAGTAATATCAAATCCTATTCCAAATTCTACACCCTTAACTGCTGGTACTGAAAATAAAAGATGTGAAAGGGTAGATTCTACTGAATCAAAATATGGACTTCCATATCCTGCTTCCATGCCAATTACTGCACATTCAATTCTACCACCTACTGAATTACCATCTTTTTTAGCCTCAATAATAGTATTTCTCATTTCATCTTCTTTTGACTTATTTATAAGAGGAAGTTCATTATTCCTAAGTGATAACAATTCTTCTTTTGTTATATTTGTAAAATCAAAGGGTTCATCATTAACATCCTTTATTGATTTAATATGAGCACCTATATAAATACCTTTTTTTTCTAAGACCTGTTTACATATAGCTCCTGCAAATACTAGTGGTGCTGTGATTCTACCTGAAAAATGGCCACCACCTCTATAATCATTAAAACCAGCATATCTTATTTTTCCAGTATAATCAGCATGACCTGGTCTCATTAACGATTTTAATTTTCCATAATCCTTTGAACGAGTATCACCATTTCTTATTACACCACAAAGAGGAGTTCCTGTAGTCTTGCCTTCAAAGAAACCACTTAAAATTTCAGGCATATCTTTTTCATTTCTAGCTGTTGATAAAGGACTTTTTCCTGGTGCTCTCCTTTTCATTTCTTCATATACTTTATCTAAATCTATATCTACTCCTGATGGAAGTCCATCTATTGTTATACCTATTCCAGTTCCATGTGATTCTCCAAAAATAGATACCTTTATATTATTCCCCCAAACTCCACTCATCGAATTTACCTCCTATGCTTTTATAATCTTCAAAGAAATGTGGATATGATTTTGAAACGCACTCATAATCTTTTAATATAATTGGTTCTTTGCATACAGTTGCAGCAATAGCTAAAGTCATAGCAATTCTATGATCCTTGTGACTCCATACCTCTACTCCTCCATTGAGTTCTGGTACTCCTTCAATTATAAGTCCATCTTCTTTTTCAGTAATTTTAGCCCCAAGTTTATTAAGCTCTACTGCTATTGCATTAAGTCTATCACATTCTTTTATTCTAAGTCTTCCTGCATTTATAACTTCAGTTGTACCTTTACTTAATGCTGCAACAAGAGATACCTCTGGAATAATATCAGGGCATTGTGAACCATCAATAACAGTAGCTTTAGTTCTTCTAACCTTGCCTGATACTGTATCTTTATCTCTCTCTAAAACCACACCCATTCTTCTTAAAATGTCTATAACCTCTTTATCCCCTTGAAGAGAATCTTTCTTTAAATCTTGCACCTTAACTTCATTTCCAATAGCATCTGCACATAAGAAAAATGCTCCTTGCGAGTAATCTCCCTCGACCCTGTAATCTCTACTTTTATATTTTTGATTTCCTTTTATAATAAATTCTTTATAGTTCTTATTAATAACTTCTATTCCAAAATCCTTCATAGCGCTTAATGTTAAATCAATATATCCTTTTGATTCAAGATTAGTTGTTATTACTATTTTAGAATCACCTTCTAAAAGTGGAAGCGTAAATAAAAGTCCTGTAATAAATTGCGAACTTACATTACCACTTACTTCAAAAGTATCAGATTTTAGCATACCACTTACCACAAGATCTAATATACCCTTTTTATAGTTATATTCAATTCCCTGTTTTTCAAATATATCATAATATGTATCTAAAGGCCTTTTTCCAAGGTTACCTCTACCTACAAATCTTGTTACACCTTCAAAAGCAAGACTTATTGGTACTAAAAATCTAAGGGTTGAACCAGATTCATTGCAATCAACTACTCTTTCATATTCACGGATGTTGCTAGATTCAGTACTGTTTATACCTTTTATTTCTAATGTTTTGCACTTTGAATTTTTTTCATCAATTATATCTATAACAGCTCCAAGAGATCTCATAGCATCAGCAGTTGCTATAATATCATCTGACAAATCTATATTAGAGACTCTACTTACTCCGTTTCCAAGTGCTGCACATATAACAGCTCTATGAGCCATACTTTTTGATGGTGGAATTTTCACATCACCCTTAAGTTTTGTTTTATATATTTTGTAATTTCCCATTATTTTTAATTCACCGCCTCAAAAAATTTAGGTTGTGTATCATATATAATACTATGACCTATTTTATTAAGTAATATTACTTTTAATGTATTTCCTATATTTTTCTTATCTAAAGCAATTGCATCAACTACTGCCTTATTATCCTTAAGTTCTACCTCATATGGAAGATCAAAATTAATTAGAACATTCTTTATCTTATCTGCTGTACCTGATTCTGTGATTCCAGCCTTTTCACTCATCACTGTAATATTATACATCCCTATTGACACAGCCTCTCCATGGCTAAAACCTGTATAATTATAATACACTTCTATTGCATGACCTAGTGTATGACCAAAATTTAAAAGCATCCTTTCTCCTAAATCTTTTTCATCATCTTCTACAACTTGCCTTTTTATATCACAGCATGTATAAATAATTTCTTCAATATGATTCATAACATCATTTCTACCTTTTAAATTTTGCAATTTACAAAATAAAGCTTCATCCTTTATACACCCATATTTTATAACTTCACCCATACCATCTTTAAAAAATTTTTCTGTTAGTGTACTTAAAACATTTGGATCTATAATTACTGCTTTAGGCTGATAAAAATTTCCAACAAGATTTTTTCCTCTTTCTAAATCAACAGCAACCTTACCACCAATAGAACTATCTACCTGGGCAAGCAAAGATGTTGGTACTTGTACAAAAGGAACACCTCTTAAAAAAGAAGCTGCTGCAAAACCTCCTATATCTCCAACAACTCCACCACCTAATGTTATTATAAGTTCTTTTCTTGTAAGTTTATAATCAAGCAATGCATTATATATTGTAGGAAGTGTATTGAAATTCTTAGTTTCTTCACCTGGTTCAAGAACAAGCTTTCTTGATTCATACCCTTCCTTTTCAAGAGATTTTACTACTCTCTCCATAATGTTTATCTACATTTTTATCTGTAATAATAAACACCTTTGACCCATTATAAATTTCTTTTATTTTCTCACCAATTCTATCAATTAGCCCTTTTTCAATAAAAATATTATAGCTATTTTCCTTTAGGTCAACGAATAATTTTTTCATTAATTACCTCCTGTAAAGTTTCCTTTTATAAATAACAATTTTTAGCATATGAATAAATCTTACAAAATCGGAGAAATTAACCTAATAATTGACTCCTTTATTCTAAGATTTCTTGGTCTATTTTGGTATTCCTCTAGGGTTATTAATTTTGAATACTCAATATCTTTAAACACCTGATTTTCAACATTTTTAGCTACTCTATCATCAAATATAAATGCATTAACTTCAAAATTCAAACTAAAGCTTCTAATATCAAGGTTTGCTGTTCCAATTGTAGCAACTTCACTATCACAAACTATTGTTTTTGCATGTATAAATCCATTATTGTATGAATATACCTTTACTCCAACATCTAAAAGATCACCAATATATGAACTTGCCGCCCACTTCATAAACATATGATCTGGTTTCCCTGGTATTATTATTCTTACATCTACTCCAGAAAGAGCAGATATTCTTATTGCTTCAAGCATAGATTCATCTGGAACAAAATAAGGTGTTTCAATGTATACATTTTTCTTTGCATCATTAATAAGCTTAATATATGCATTTTTTATATATTGTTCACTATGGTCAGGACCACTTGTTACTATTTGTACACCTACATCTCCACCTTTAAATGAATCAGTTCTATAATATTTGCTAAAGTCGTTTATTTCTTCACCAGATGCATAACACCAATCAAGAAGGAATCTATCATTTAGATCATTTACTGCATCACCTTGAATTCTTATATGGGTATCTCTCCAAAATCCTATTTTAGGATCTTCATTTATATATTCTTTTCCAACATTGAAACCACCTGTATACCCATATATTCCATCAATAATAACCATTTTTCTATGATTTCTATAATTTATACGAGTATTAATATGTGGAAGTATACCCGGAAAAAATATTTCAAATTTTCCACCATCATTAATAAATTCCTTGAGAGATTTTTTTGTTATTTTATATGATCCCATACTGTCTACTAAAAGTCTTACCTCTACGCCTTCCTTGACTTTTTCATGAAGGATTTTAAGAATTTTTGTGCCAATTCCTTTTTTTCCATCCCTTCTAAATATATAGTATTCTATATGTATATATTTTTTTGCATTTCTCAAATCCTTTAAAAGCTGATTAAACTTATCCACACCATTGTAATAAATATCCACTTTATTACCTAATGTATATTTTGCACCACAATGATTATAATTCATCTTTCTAAGATCTAAAAATTGCTTACTTGCATGATGACCATTAGAACTTTCTTTCCAATGCTTTGAAAGTTCTAGTCTTTTAGCTCTATCTACTTCTTTTTTTTCTTTAAATAATCTTTCTCTGCTTAAATTTTGACCTAAAAGAATATATATAATGAATCCCAAACCTGGAAGCAAAATCATAATAAGCAACCATGCCCATGTTGTAGTAGGCTCTTTTCTTTCCATAAATATTAATGAAAATGAGAAAATAATATTTGAAATAATTATAACTAATAATATTATTAAAGTTATTGCCATAGCTATCTCCTATAAATTTTATAAAACACTCCTTAAATTTCTATCTTAAATTATAACATAGAATGTATTTACTTCCTAATATTTAAGAGAGTAAAATTCAAATAAAATATTAAAGACAGCAAATAGATTTGTCTAAAAACAAATTTATCTGCTGTCCGCATAAAAATAATTAAATATTTTCTAATTTTATAGTTCTTTCAAGCTGTTTTGATATTTTTCTAATTGTTGTACCATAGTTTGCATTTTTCCAAGTAATTCTTTTGCATGCTCTGCTTCATTTTGATTATGCAAACTTCTTTCTGCTACTTCTTTTGCACTTTCTGATACAGATGCACTACTGTCTGATAAAAGATTAATATTATCTATAATTGTATTGTTAGAATTAACTAGATTATCAATTTTATCATTTATATTATCTATACTTTGTGTCAATGTTATAATATGTTTTTGTACTTCATTAAATCCATCAGAAGCATCTGCTACTTTTACACTTTGAGCTTCCATTGCATTAATAGAACATTGTACAATCTCAGTTGCTGATTGAGCATTGTCATTCAATTCATCAAGTATATTAGCAATTTTCTCTGTAGATACTCTTGTTTCTTCTGCTAAATTTCTAATTTGATCTGCTACAACAGCAAACCCTCTTCCTGTTTCTCCTGCCCTTGCACTTTCAATAGATGCATTTAATGCAAGCAAATTAGTTTGACTAGAAATAGAAAAAATAACGTCTGTAATCTGCTGTACTTCTTTAGCCTTTTTCTGTAATTCTTCCATAGATTCTGCCACACGATTATTGGTCTTATTAATATCTTCTGCATCATTTTTAATAGATGCCATTACTGTCACATTTTTTTCTAATAATTTAGAAGACTTAGCTGCTGCTTCTACCATAACCTTAGCATTTGCTGCAGTATCTTCAATATCAGTATTAATTTGTTGAGTCATTTCACTTTGTTCCTGAACACTTTCTACATTATTTTGTGTCCTTCCAGAAATATCTTCAATAGAATGATGTACCATACTAGAATCATTTTTTAAATTTTCAATAAGTTCATTTGTATCTGAAACTGTCTCTTGTATATTTTTAGAAATATCTAAAACTTCATGTAACATAACAGCTTGTGATTTTCTTTCATCTTGCACAGCTCCAATCATATCAACTGAGAATTCTTCTGAAAGCTTTGAAATAATATGTATTACAATTACCATTTCCAAATGTATAACAATACTAATAAAAGAGACACTATCTCCACCTAATAATTGACCACTTATTGCCCATACTATTGCTCTAATTATTGTAGTTATAATTACAGAACAAAAAAGTATTTTTTCGAATTTCCTATCGTGATACAAAATTGTTCCAACAACTAAAGGATATATATAAAAACTTACTAAAACATTTGTGCCTAATACCATTAAATATACCCATCCAATAAAAAAAGTTGCAATCATATAATACTTTAATTTAAAACTTTTTTTATTCTTCAAATAGCAACACCAATTCAAAATTACTCCAACAAACAAAACTATTACTGGAATAATACCCAGTTTCCCAAAAGACGTTTCATATGCAAATGTTTGTGCAAGAAGTCCCAATATTAATACCAATTCAATAAATGTCAAACTAATAATACATGTTTGATTTACCTTTGCTATTTGATTTTCTTTATTATTATACTTTCGTTCTACTTTTTTAGTCTTTTTAATTTGTCCCATATTTCCTCCTCCTTATATTTTTCAAGTTAATTTATGCCATATTATAAATATCGATACTTTTCATATAAAATTAACACTAGTTCACCTATTAATTTTTATTTATAAAATATATTTAAGATAAAAAAATAACTGCAACAACATTTGTGTGCAGTCATTTCTAATCTTTTCAATTTATCCAAAATATCTATTTAATAATCCTTCAAAAGCTTTACCATGTCTTGCTTCATCTTTAGCCATTTCATGAACTGTATCATGAATAGCATCTAAATTAGCTGCTTTTGCTCTTTTAGCTAAATCAAATTTACCAGCAGTTGCTCCATTTTCTGCTGCAACTCTTAATTCTAAGTTTTTCTTAGTTGAATCAGTTACAACTTCTCCTAAAAGTTCTGCAAATTTTGCAGCATGTTCTGCTTCTTCAAAAGCTGCCTTTTCATAGTACATACCAACTTCAGGATATCCTTCTCTATGTGCAACTCTAGCCATTGCAAGATACATTCCAACTTCAGTACATTCTCCCTCAAAGTTTGCTCTTAAATCATTTAATATATCTTCTGATACACCTTTAGCAACACCTACTACATGTTCTGCAGCCCATGATAATTCTCCTACTTGTTCTGTAAATTTATCAGCTCCAACACCACATACTGGACATTTTTCTGGTGCCTTTTCTCCTTCATATACATAACCACATACTGAACATACAAATTTTTTCATAATAACATTCCTCCAAATTTATTTATTTTTTCTAGATTATTTTCGTCTTATGTCTAAGTAATCTTTATTGCAAAACAATAAGAATTACTTTTTTACTTTTAATTACTGTTGACTTTAATAAGTTTTCTTGATTACATCTATTATTATATAATAATAATTATCTGTTGTAAAGTACTTTTTTTATTTTTCTCAATTTTTTCATATTAATACATATAGAGAAAGGTTTCTCATTGACTTTACACATTTTAGACTATATAATTAATGTTGGTAATTTAAAATATAATATTTAAAAGCATTGATTAGAAGTAGTATCTTAGTTTAATATCTTTAGAGAATCATTGGGTGGTGTAAAATGATGTTATTATCTTTGAGAACTTGTCTATGAGCTTATTTGTAATTATTTTATTAATTACAAATACGTCTAATACGTTATAATTTTGAGTGAGAATATAATATCTATATTCTAATTAAGAGTGGTACCACGGAAATTTTAACTTTCGTCTCTTTATTTGAGATGAGAGTTTTTTTATTTTCTAATAATTTATTAAGGAGGAAACTTAATGGGAAAATATAGTACTAAAACTGATAAGAAATGGCAAAAAATTTGGGAAGAAAATGACTTATACAAATTTGACACAAACAATCTTGATAAAAAGTTGTATACACTTGAAATGTTCTCTTATCCATCTGGAGCTCAGCTACATGCTGGTCATTGGTTTAACTATGCACCAGTTGATTCTTGGGCAAGACTAAAAAGAATGCAAGGGTATAATGTATTCCAACCTATGGGATTTGATGCCTTTGGACTTCCAGCAGAAAACTATGCTATAAAAACTGGTATTCATCCTAAAGATTCAACTTACAAAAACATTGCAACAATGGAAAAGCAACTAAAATCTATGGGAGCAATGTTTAATTGGGAAAATGAAGTTATTACATGCGATCCTGACTATTATAAATGGACTCAATGGTTATTCTTACAATTATATAAAAAAGGATTAGCTTATAGAAAAAAAGCCCCAGTAAACTGGTGCCCATCATGTAATACAGTACTTGCAAATGAACAAGTTGTTGAAGGCTGTTGCGAAAGATGTGGAACTGAAGTTACAAAAAAGGATTTAACACAATGGTTCTTTAAAATAACTGATTATGCAGATGAACTTTTAGATAAATTAGATGATTTAGATTGGCCAGAAAAAACAGTAGCAATGCAAAAACACTGGATAGGAAGATCTACTGGTGCTGAAGTTACATTTAAAATAAAAGACTCTTCTAAAACTTTTAATGTTTTTACAACAAGAGTTGATACTTTAAATGGAGTAACTTACGTAGTACTTGCACCTGAAAATAAATTAGTAGATGAATTAACTTTACCAGAAAACAAAGATGCAGTTGAAAAGTATAAGGAACAAGCTGCTAAACAATCTGAAATTGACAGACAATCAATTTCTAAAGAAAAAACTGGTGTATTTACTGGTTCCTATGCAATAAATCCTATAAGCGGTAAAGAAATCCCTATATGGATATCTGACTATGTACTTGCTACATATGGTACAGGTGCTGTTATGGCTGTTCCTGCACATGACGAAAGAGATTTCGCTTTTGCAACTAAATTTAATTTACCAATAGAACGTGTTATTACAAATAAAAAGGGTGAAGAGGTAGAACTTCCTTACTGTGAACATGGTATTCTTATAAATTCAGGTGAGTTTAATGGATTAACTACAGCTGAAGCCAAAGAAAAAATAGTTGAGAAATTAGCTTCTAAAGGTGAAGGTTCTAAGAAAGTTAATTATAGATTAAGAGACTGGCTTGTATCTAGGCAAAGATACTGGGGTGCTCCAATTCCAATAATTTATTGTGAAAAATGTGGTACTGTTGCAGTTCCTGAAAAAGATTTACCAGTAGAACTTCCTTATGATGTTGAATTTACTCCAGATGGAAAATCACCACTTGCAAAATCTGAAGAGTTTAAACATACTACTTGCCCATGTTGCGGAGGTCCAGCAATAAGAGAATGTGATACATTAGATACTTTCGTTTGTTCATCTTGGTACTATTTAAGATACCCAGATAATAAAAATAAAGAAAAAGCCTTTGATCCTGAAATAATAAATAAAATGCTTCCAGTGGATAAATATGTTGGTGGTCCAGAACATGCATGTATGCATCTTCTTTATGCTAGATTTATAACAAAAGCCTTAAGAGATATGGGATATTTAAAATTTGATGAACCATTTACTTCTTTAACTCACCAAGGATTAATTTTAGGACCTGATGGATTAAAAATGAGTAAATCAAAAGGAAACACTATTGCACCTGATGATATAATTGAAAAATATGGTTCAGATGTCTTTAGAATGTACTTAATGTTTGGATTTGCTTATACTGAAGGTGGAGCTTGGAGTGACGATGGTGTAAAATCCATTGCAAGATTTGTTGAAAAAATCGAAAGAATGATTGATACAATTAAAGATTGTTTAGAAACAAAAGCATCTAAAACATCTATAGGTTCAGAAGAAAAGGAATTAAATTTCTGGAGACATACAGCAATTAAAGGTGTAACTGAAGATGGAAATAAAATGCAATTTAATACTGCTATAGCAAGATTAATGGAATTTGTAAATGCTATAACAAAATATATAAAATTAAATTCTATAAATGGAGATTTCTTAAAAGACGTTACATTAGATTTCATAAGATTACTAGCACCATTTGCACCACACTTTGGTGAAGAAGAATGGAGCATCATGGGAATGACAACTTCAGTATTTAATGAATCTTTACCTAAATTTGATGCAAAAGCTTTAGTTAAAGATGAAGTTGAAATAGCAATTCAAATAAATGGTAAAATTAAAAATAGAATAAATGTTTCATCTGGTCTTAATGAAGATGAAATAAAAGAAGCAGCATTAAATGATGCTACAATAAAATCTAACACTGAAGGCAAAAATATAGTTAAAGTAATTGTTATAAAAGGAAGACTTGTTAATATAGTTGTTAAATAAAAAAAGTGGGATATCCCACTTTTTTTATTCATTAAGAACTTCTTTAAATTTAGAAAGAACATTACTTACAAGTTTTTCATCTAATTTTTTATAATATTTAATATATCCAGATGACTCAAGAGAACTAGCAATACTTTTACTCATAGCCATCCAATTTTCAGGTATATATACCCAAACAATTTCATTATAGCTACAACTAAGTAAAAAATCTTCAACTCCAAAAAATGAATACTCCCCAATATCATGTATATCATTAAATCTTTTATAATCTTCAACCACTTGACTATCAAGTTCATATCCATATATATCTACAAAAAAGTAATCAAATTTATCTTTTTCAGCTTTAAAAGCATCACAATTTACAATTTTTATTTTGGATAAAATCTTTTTCATAGATTTAACCTCAAAAAAATTTTTCTTAAACATCTCTATAACTTCACTGATTTTTTCATATACTATAACTTCACTAACTTCTTTTTTAGATGCTATTTCTATAACAGAATACCCTATTCCAAGACCTACTATTCCTACTTTACCCTTGGCCATTCTTATAGTTTCATATGTCCCCTCAATTTCATAATTATTTAATTTCATAATTATTTTATCATTTTCCATTAATACAATTTCTTTAAACTTATATTCTTCAGGACTTTCATATAAATATCCTTTTCTATTAATAGAACTTTTCTTTACAATTTTATAATTGCCAATTTCATTTTCACTTATTATATTTAAGTATTTATCAATAATTTCTTTTATGTATTTTTTACTATAAGGTTGCATGATGTTAATCCTTTCC
>JAAYQS010000027.1 GCA_012519155.1 Clostridiales bacterium | reverse complement strand
TATGACTTTTTATAGTTAACAGGTATTTTAATTATAATTTTATTAAGAATAATAAGGAGAAGAGAGTTGTTATATGGCTATTAAAGATAAATTGCCTCTAAAATATGCAGTGGATATTACAGAAGATGTTAACTTCAATAAAAATTACGATATAATAACCTTAAGTCTTAACAAAGAGACTTATAGTCAAGATGAAATGGCTTATTTGATAGAAAAATCCATTGATAAAATATTTGTTAAAACAAGTAATTCATATATTACACTCTCAAAAGAAGAAATTCATAAAATTGATATTACAAATCAAAAAATTATAATTAAAATACCTGTTAACTATAAAAAGTCATATACTACAGTAAAAAATAAATTAAAAAATACAAAAATCAGTGTGGAAACTAATGAAAACATATCTTTAACTTCTGATGATTTGGAGGATTTAATTATTCACTCATCACAAAACACATCATCTTCCTATGGATATGGATTAGAATTAATATAAATTTTAATAATTAACTAATGGAGTTGAATTTATATTTGATTTATGCATTTCATTCAAATTGGACAAAACCCTATATGATAAATAATAAATCATCTATGTATGCCATGGATGACTTTGCAATTTTAACAACTATTCTTTCAGCACTAAAGTGGCGAGAAAAAAATGGAAAAATAAAAATGATTACAGATGAAGCTGGAGCAGAATTTTATAAAAGTCACCAAATGACTGATTTATGGGATTTGGGAATAGATGTGATTTTAGACAATGTAATTCCTCAAAATATTGATGCAAAAAATTTATGGGCAGCAGGTAAAATATATTCTTTAAAACACACAAAAAATCCTTGTGCCATGATTGATACAGATATGATTATATGGGAATCTATATATAATAAAATTAAATTTTCAAAATTATCTGTAATTCATAAAGAACCTTTAGATGAAAATTATCCAAACAAAAATTATTTTTCAATGAATGATACATTTAAATTTCATAAAGATTTAAATTGGAATATTGAACCTGTTAATACTTCCTTTATGTATATAAATAGTGTTTTATTAAAAGAATATTATGTAAATTCATCAATTGAATTTATGACATCTATTAAACAATGCAATAGTCCAATTAAGGAAATGATTTTTGCAGAACAAAGGCTCCTTTCTATGTGTGCAGAAAAGCTTAATATAAATGTAAATTCTCTTTATACCCTTAGAGAGCTTTTATATAAAAATCAAAAATATTTTACTCACCTTTGGGGATTAAAATCTGTCCTATTAAAAAATAGAAAAGCTAGAGAAAATTTTTGCTTGAAATGCATTAATAGGATAATTTCTGACTTTCCTGAATATGAATACTTAATTGCAAATAATTATGAATTTAAGGATTATTATATTAAGTATAAAATTATGCATCCTTAAAAACTAGTAAAATACAAGTAAATTTAGTATAATATATTTATTGAATATAAATAATAATAGAGAGTAGGGGAAATACATGAAGAAAATAATATTTAAAGGTGCTGGAGTTGCAATTGTCACCCCAATGCTTAATAATGAAGAAATTAATTATGAAGAATTAAAAAGATTAATTGATTTTAATATTGAAAATGGTACTGATGCAATTATTATAACTGGAACTACAGGTGAATCAGCTACATTAACTGATGAAGAACATAAACAGGCAATTAAATTTACAGTAGATTATGTAAACAAAAGAATTCCAGTAATTGCTGGAACTGGATCAAATGATACTAATTATGCAGTTCAATTATCTCAATTTGCAGAAAAAGTTGGAGCTGATGGACTTCTTATAGTAACACCTTATTATAATAAAACAACACAAAAAGGATTAATTGATCACTTTACTTATATAGCCGATAGAGTCAATACTCCAATTATTTTATATAATGTTCCTTCTAGAACTGGAGTAAACATAAAACCAGAAACATATTTAGAATTGTCTAAGCATAAAAATATAGTTGCAGTAAAAGAAGCTAGTGGTGACATTTCTGCAGTTCTTAAAATTAAAGCATTATGTAAAGATAATTTAAATATATATTCAGAAAATGACGATCAAATTGTTCCTATGCTATCTCTTGGAAGTTTAGGTGTAATATCTGTTCTTTCAAATGTGGCACCTAAGGAAACTAGTGAAATATGTAAATCATTCTTTAATGGTGATGTAAAGAGAAGTTTAGAACTTCAAACAAAGTATTTAGATTTAATAGATGCTTTATTCTGTGAAGTAAATCCAATACCAGTTAAAACAGCTTTAAATTTAATGGGATTTAAAGTGGGAAATTTAAGAAGACCATTAGTTTCAATGGAAGAATCTAACTTAAATACGTTAAAGGAAGCCTTAAAAAATCATAACTTAATATAGTTTTTTAGGAGGGTATAATTTATGAAAAAAATTAAAATAGCAAAGTGCTTAACACTTATGGCCGCAGGAGCTTTTTGCGCATTAGCTATATTAGGTTCTAAATCTACAGATAATAACAAAGATACTGAAAACAATAATACTGATAATTCTGAATCTAAAAATAATGATAATAAGGATCAAGAACAATTAATTCTAACAAAATCAGAAAATAATAATCCTACAGCTTTTATTAAAGTTAAAGACCTAGGTGTTATGGAATTTGAATTATATCCTTCCGTAGCTCCAAATACAGTAAATAATTTCATATATCTTGCTAATTCTGGTTTCTATGATAATTTACTTTTTTATAGAATAATAAAAGATTTTTGTATACAAGGTGGAAGTCCTAATAATTTATCATCAGGTAAACCTGATTATTCAATAAAAGGCGAATTTGACTCAAATGACATACATAATGATTTATCTCATAAAAAAGGAACTATTTCTATGGCACGATTAAGTGATAAAGATTCTGCAGGAAGTCAATTCTTTATTACTACAAGTAATTGTACAGATTTAGATGGAAATTATGCTGCATTTGGTAGAATTACTAATGGTATTGATATATTAATGAATATAAATAATTTTGAAACTGATGAATTAAATGATAGACCATTAAAAGATGTAGTTATAGAATCAATTTCTGTAGATACTAAAGGTTTAACTTATTCATTACCAGAGAAAATATAATAGTTATTGCAAAAAAGGAAGCCTATTTAAGCTTCCTTTTTGTTTTTATTTAAATTCAATTTTATATTCCTTAAGCCAATAGTTAATTTGAATTAAATAAGCTATAAGCTGAGGACCTGTCATAAGTTGACCATACCATGGAGTCTTGTAAGATGATCCTTTTGTTTTTACTATTTCAGAAACAACATTTGTATCTATTAAATCAAGTATAGGTGATGTAGGATCCTTTAAAATATTTTGCATTTCCTTGCATACTAAGCTTGTATATATAGGATTATGAGTTTTAGGATAAGGGCTCTTTTTTCTATAAATAATGTCTTCTGGTAATATTCCCTCTAGAGATTTTCTAAGAAGTCCTTTTTCTCTTCCTTTTAATAACTTTATATTTCTTGGTATATTAAAAGCATATTGTACAATTCTATGATCTGCAAAAGGTACTCTTACTTCAAGACTATTCATCATACTCATTCTATCTTTTCTATTTAGTAAAGTTAACATAAACCAGTTAGTATTTAATACAAATAATTCTCTCATTCTATGTTCTTCTTTAGATTCATTAGGCAAATGTGGTGTCATTTTTAAGGTATTTAAATAACATTCATTTGCATATTCTTCAATTTTTAACTTTTTTAAATCATTATTTAATATAGCATATCTATCTTTTATAAACCTTGCCCAAGGAAAAGTATTTGAATTAATTAATTCATCTCTGGTAAACCAAGGGTAGCCACCAAATAATTCATCTGCACATTCTCCAGATAAGGCTATAACAAAGTCTTCTCTAACCTTCTTGCAAAATAATAATAAAGATGAATCAACGTCTACCATACCTGGAAGGTCACGACCTATTACTGCATCTTTAAGGGCATTTTTCAAATCTTCATGATTTAAAATAACAGTCCTATGATCAGAATTTATAAACTTTGCCATTTCTTCAGCCCAATATTGATCAGAAGTTGGCTGAAACAATGATGCCTTAAAATACTTATCATTATCTTCATAATCAATAGAATAAGTAGTAAGTTTTTTGCCTTTCTTTTTAAATTCAGAAGCTGCTATTGCAGATATTGCAGAGGAATCAAGACCTCCAGATAAAAAAGTACAAAGAGGAACATCACCAACTAATTGTCTTTTTACTGCATCTATAAGCAAATTCCTTGTATGATAAATTGTTTCTTCTAATGTTTCATTATGAGGTTTTGCTTCTAAATTCCAGTATTTATCTATTCTTATCATATCTTTTTTAAATATAAAATATTCTGCTGGTTTAAGTTCTTTTATATCTCTATAAACACATGTACCAGGTTTTACTGCAGGTCCAAGAGAAAATAGAGCTGTAAGTCCTTCTTTATCTACCACAGGTTTAACTTTAGGATGCTTCAAAATTGCCTTTATTTCTGATGCAAATATAAGTTCTTTATCAATTATTGAATAAAATAGGGGTTTTACTCCCATTTGGTCTCTTGCAAGTATAATCTGTTCATTTTTACTATCATATATAGCAAAAGCAAAAATTCCATTTAATTTTTTTAAAAAATCATTACCATAATAAATATATGAAGCTAAAATAACTTCTGTATCACTATAAGATTTAAATTTAAATCCTTTAGATAATAGGTCTTTTCTAATATCCTCTGTATTATATAATTCACCATTATATACAATAACATAATCATTGCCATCAATGTTTTTTATCATTGGTTGGCTGCCACCTTCAGGATCAACAACTATAAGTCTTTTGTGCCCAAAAAGAACATTTTTGCTTGTATAATAGCCAGAGCTGTCAGGACCTCTATTGCTTAATGTGTTATTCATATTTTCTAAAACATGTTTATCTAATTCAATATTTTTATTAAAGTTTATGATACCAGCAATTCCACACATAATTTTCCTCTTTTCTTCTATAGTTTCAATTAGTACAATATATACAAATCTCTTTTATATTGTTACCAGAGATAACCATAATTATATGTCTTATAAACTAAAACTTTATCACTTTAGCAAATTAAATCGATAAATTCATTTAAATCTATTTAAATATTAACAAGATATGCTATAATGGTAATATATTAAAAAAAGGGGCGATTAGCTTGAATAAATTTTGGAATGAAACAACAAAAAATATTGATCCATACGTGCCTGGTGAACAACCACAGGATAAGAAATATGTAAAACTAAATACAAACGAAAATCCTTATCCCCCTTCTCATAAAGTTATTGAAGCTATGAACAAAGCAGTTAATGAAGATTTAAAACTTTATCCGGATCCATGTTCTAAAAAACTTGTAAATGCCATAGCTAATTTTTACAATTTAAATGAAGATCAAATATTTGTAGGAAATGGTTCTGATGAAGTATTGGCATTATCATTTTTAACTTTTTTCTCTAAAGATAAGAAAGTTTTATTTCCAGATATAAGTTACTCTTTTTATATTGTATATGCTAAATTCTTTAATGTTAGCTATGAAGAAATAAGTGTAACTGATAACTTTGAAATAGATTTAGATAAATTTATTTCAAAGGAGGGTGGAGTAATACTTCCAAATCCTAATGCACCAACAAGCAAATTTATAAGTACACAAGATTTAGAAAAACTTCTTATTGCAAAGAAAGATTCAATAGTAATTATTGATGAAGCTTATATTGATTTTGGTGGGGAAAGTATGGCTAAATTTATTAATAAATATCACAATTTATTAGTTATTCAAACTTTTTCAAAATCACGTAATTTAGCTGGAATAAGAGTTGGATTTGCTATGGGAAATAAAGAACTTATTGAAGGTTTAAATAGAGTTAAAAACAGTTTTAATTCATATACATTAGATAGAGTAGCTCAAGCAGGTGCATGTGCAGCTATGGAAGATATAGACTACTTCGAAGAAACTAGAAATAAAATAATAAAAACAAGAGAAATTTCTAAAAAAGAATTAATAAATTTAGGCTTTAATGTATTAGATTCAAAAGCAAATTTCTTATTTGTTTCACATAATAAAATATCAGGTTCTAAATTATATTTAGAACTAAAAAATAGAGGGGTCCTTGTGAGACATTTTAGCAATCCAAAAATCGATAATTACCTTAGAATAACAGTAGGCACAGATGAAGAAATGAGGATTTTACTTAATAACATAAAGGAAATATTAAAATAATTTATTATAAAAAACTTTAATTCACAAACTGAATTAAAGTTTTTTATATTTTATACGATAATTACTCAAAAGTAAGGAGTGATTTAAGTGAGAGTTATTATGAATATTCCAAAAACAAAATTTACAAGTAAAATACAAAATGATAATTTCACATTAGATACCGATAGTGCCATTTTATTAAAATTTGATGAATTATTAAAGTCCATGAAGACTCAAAAACATAATGAAGTTAATTTGTCTAATGATGTAGTAAATGATAAATCGACTGATGTAAAAAGACTTGAAAAGCTATTTAATATTGATATAAAAAATAATCCTGAAGAATTTATCAATTCAGATGGTACAATTAATTTATTTGACATAATTAATAGTTATGGAAATAATTTATCTTCAAATGATTTAAGAGAATTTGGAGATACAATTAATGCTCTTTATAAAAACAATAAAATAAGCGACGATGATTATTTTTATGCTTTAAACTGGATAAATAAAAAGTTTTTAGAAAAATCTGTTACTTTATCTATACATGATAAAATAGATAAAGAAAATTTAAAAATAGTAGATCACAAAAAGGACGAAAAAACATTACGTGAAATAGCAAAGAAAAAAGAAAGATCTTCTAAATTGGTTTCCTTTGACACAGTAAAAAGTCATGACAAAAATCACATATTATAATATATTTAAATTCATAGAATGTTTAAAAGCATCTTTTTTTATTTGTAAAATATAAAATATTTGTACTAATATGGTATAATAAATTATATAAAATTTACTTAATATAATTATGAAATATTGGAGGAAAAAATTGAAAGCAGTTGTTTTTGATATGGATGGATTAATGTTTGATACAGAATTCTTAGTTGTAAAAGGTTGGGATTATGCTGGGGAAAAATTAGGTGTGGGAAAACTTGGATATATGGTTAATAAAACTTTAGGTGTTAATCATGAAAAAACAAAAGAAATTTTTTATGAAGATTTTAAGGATGCTGTTGATGTAGAAAAATTAACAGAAATCACTAGAGAATATGTTTATGCATATTACGATAAATATGGAACACCAGAAAAGCCTTATCTTCATGAAGTTTTAAATTTCTTAAAAGAGAATAATTTTAAACTAGCAGTTGCTTCATCTTCAAGAAAGCAAACAGTTTTAAAACATTTAAAAAGTGCAAATATACTAGATTATTTTCAAGCAATAATATGTGGCGATATGATTTCTAATAGCAAGCCTCATCCTGAAATTTATTTAAAAGCTTGCGAAGCTCTTAATGAAGATCCTTCTAATTGTTACGCTTTAGAAGATTCTCCAAATGGTATAAGATCTGCTCATGCTGCTAAAATGGTTCCCATTATGATACCAGACTTAATAGAACCTAATGAAGAAATAAAAAAATTATATAAAGTTAAATTAAATTCTTTAGGGGAATTTATTACATATATAAAAAATAATCCAGCATAAAAATACGGAGTTACATATGAATAGAAAATTATCAGATAGGTTGTCAATTCAAAAATTAGCAGATCAAAATCAAACAGAAGATAAAAATAGCAATTTAGAAATATTAAAAAGAAATAGAGATAAAAATGTAGATACATATATAATTGAATTAGATACACTTACAGCTGGAATTGCAAATTTAACACAGGACAACAAAGTAAATGTATATATAGGTCGTGCAGAATCCCAAAATCAATCTATAAATATTAATGAATTTAATTCAAAATTTATAATTATGGATGATTATAGTTATTCTAATAACAATTTATAAAAGCAAGGTTTAAAAGCCTTGTTTTTTATTGATTAAATTTCTCCAATTTTTTATTTTGTATTTTAAAAAAGTGTACAAGAATATGATTTTATTTAAAGTTGAAATGTTTTTTTTGTGAAATTGCCCATATAAAAACTTTATAAAAGATCTTACAAATAAAATAACATATAAAAATTTAAAGAGAGTGTATAAAAAGATTTAAAAAACATAGCACATAATTGCAGTTATGTGCTATGTTGTGGTAAAATAAATATAAAGAGAGGTGTAAACATGAAAAATGATGAATTAGACTATAAAAACTTAGTAATAAACTTAGAAGACTTTAGAGATGATAATATTTTAAACGAAGAATATCCTGAATGCGTTAATGATTATATTAAATATATGGACACTATAAAAGGCAGCTCAAAAAATACAATAAATAGTTATGTAATGGATATAATTATAATGTTAAAGTTTTTAAAATATAAAAAAGGTTTAGTTGAAAAAAACATTAATTTTAAAGATATAAATGTCCATGATATTACAAATGATTTTTTGAATAAAATAACTTTAGACGATATGCATTCATTTTTAATATTTGAAAAAAGATATTTTGATAATGGAAATTCTACAATTGCACGTAAAGTTGCCAGCATGAGATCATTCTTTAAATATCTAAATCAAAAAGCAAAAATTATCAAAAATAATTATACAGACGAATTAGAAAGACCTAAAATTGGTAAAAGAAAACCTAAATACATGAATTTAGATGAAGCCAATTCTTTACTAAATTCTATAGATAGTCGTAATTTCGAAAGAGATTTTCTTATTGTTACATTATTTTTAAACTGTGGCATGAGACTTGCAGAACTTTGCAGCATAAAAATTACAGATATTAAAGATGATACTATAAGAATAATTGGTAAAGGAAATAAGGAAAGAACTGTTTATTTAAATGAAGCTTGCCTCAAAGCCATTGAAAATTACAAGCCAATTAGAGCCAAGCTTCTTCACAAAAAAAATATAACCAATCAAGATGCACTAATTATTTCTGAACGCGGAAATGCCATTGCAAGAAGAACCGTTCAAGAAGTTATAGAAAACCAACTTAAAAAGGCAGGTTTGAGCGGCAAAGGCTACTCCACCCACAAACTTCGTCACACTGCAGCTACATTAATGTACAAATATGGTGATGTAGATATACTTGTTTTACAAGAAATTTTAGGGCACGAAAGTGTTTCTACAACACAAATATACACTCATACAGATAACGACATGTTAAGAGAAGCTGTAAAGGTAAATCCTCTTAATATTAGTAAAGAATAAAAATTAATTAATAATTATAGATTGTATTTAAAATTTAATCTTTCAACTTGCAATCTATAATTTTTTGCGAATATTTTCTATACACATAACAAACATTATGTAAAGTAGTCTTATAAAATTTGAGAGAAATAATTTTTATTACTTCTCTCAAAAATATTTATTCCAAAATAGGATTTCCTAAAATTCCATTTAATTTATTTAAGATATCTTTATTATTTCCATCATATATAACAATCAATCTGCCTTTTTTGTATATATGTGCTTCAGAATTCCATTGAACTATAGCATCATTAATTCTATTTCCATTATCTTTTATAGAATTAATATCTTTCTCTATATCAGCTTCACCTTTTGTATCATACTCATAGACATATATAGAATCATCCCCTATTTTGTATCCATATCTATCAGCAGTAAAATACTCTGTTTTATTTTCAAATTCAGCGGTTTCAATGCCATCATTTTTTAAACTTGCAATAAAATCATCTTTTGAATATTCCATAGATGTATCTGTAACCTTGTTATATAAAGACTCACCAGCATTTTTTACATTGTCAGTTAAATGCTCTGCTCCTTCTTCTAGATTATTTGTTCCTTCTTCTATATCTTCTTTTGCACCTTCAGTTGTATTATTACAACCACATCCAAGTAAAAATGTTGAAGCAACTACTCCACTACATAATAAAGACAATATTGTTTTTTTAGTTATCATAAAAATCACCTCACAACTTACTATTTCAAATGTATTATTAGCAGTGCAAGGTGATTTTATTCATTAATTAAAATCTTTATTTTTATTTGTTTTTTTAATTTGCCTAAGCCCTGGAAAAACTTCATTTGTTATTTCTTCTAATTCCTCATCATCAAGACTTTCACTATAATCTATATGGTCAAAAGCATCTTCATATTCATTATCTTCTAAATCCTGTGACTTAATAACACCTTCATTTATAAGTTTTTCATATTCTTTTTCTAAAAGTTCATCATTAGATATGTTATCATCTTCTTCAGCAGCCTTTAAGCTTTCAAGTTCCTTTTCATATTCTTCCATAAGAACATTATTTTCTTTAACATCTTTAGCTATATCTTCTATTTTTATAGCTCTAATATCTACCCCTTCCATTTCAAGGCACTTACCACAATTATCACATATTTTATTTTCATAGATGTCACAATAATCGTCATCTGTATACTTCATATATAAATAACACCACCTAAAATATTAAATAAACTTAATTATATATTACATCAAATTATATCAAAGTAAAATAAAATAATCAACTTACTTTACATAATATTTATTATATAATGTTATATAATAAAAAAATATCTGTATAAAACTTAAACCTTATACAGATATTTAATATTAAACTAATTAATTTTTATAACTCTTTTTGCAATGCTTACTGCATGGTCAGATATTCTTTCTATATTAGTTAATAAATCTAAGTAAACAACTCCAGAATCTATAGTACATTGATTATTATTTAATCTATGCATATGTTCTTCTCTGTACTTTTTATCAAGTTTATTAACTTCTTCTTCAGACTCTAAAGATTTATTTGCCAAATCAACATTATTTTCTTTCATAGATTCCAAAGCTAATTCATATGTTTTTAATGCTTGAGAATAGAAATTTTCTATTTCTTTAATACCTTCTAGAGATATATTTACATTGTTTTTCAAACATCCTTCAGCTAATTCAGCTACATTTTCTGATAAATCCCCTATTCTCTCAATGTCGTTTACTGTATGAAACAATAAGTCAACAGACATTCGCATTTTTTCATCTAAGGATTTATTAGATAATTTAATAAGATAACTGATTATTTTTTTCTGTTCTTTATTTATAAGTTTTTCTTTTTCAAAGGTATTATCTATATCCTTTTGTGATCTTTTTGTAACACCTAATACTGCACTTGTATAACTTTCTTTTGCTTTTAATCCCATTCTTAAAGCTTCTCTTATAATATTAGCATAAGCTATAGCTGGAGTTTCAAGCATTCTTCCATCGATATATTTTGTAGTATTTTTACCTTCTTTTTCTTCTGGTTTTTCTGGTATTAAGAACATAACTAACTTAACTATATACTTAGAAAATGGCAGAAGAATAGCTACATTAACTAAATTAAATAAAGTATGAGCATTTGCAATTTGTCTTGCTGTATCATTAGGATCTATATATTCAACAATCATTCTTATTGGAATATTTAAAACAAGCATAAACAAAATTGTTCCTACTATATTAAAACACAAATGCATTGTAGCAGCTCTTTTGGCATTTCTATTTGCCCCAAGACTTGATAAAAGTGATGTTGTACAACTACCAATATTGTCACCATATAAAACAGGTAATGCAGCACTTAATGGCATTAATCCTTGTGATGAAAGAGCTATTAATATACCCATTGATGCACTAGAACTTTGTAAAATAGTAGTAAGCAAAAATCCAGCAATTAAGGCAAGTATTGGATACTTTGCAAGATAAGCAAGTGCATTTTTAAAAGCTTCATATTCTGACAAAGGCGCCAAAGCATCTTTCATGAAATTCATACCAATAAACAATATTGCAAAACCAATTAATATTTCAGAAATATTTTTTAACTTTGGTTTTGACTTAGAGCCAATCATATATAAGACTATACCAATTCCTAATGCAACAGATGATAATATACTAACATCAAAAGACACTAGCTGAGCTGTGACAGTAGTACCAATATTAGCACCCATTATAACTCCTATAGCCTGATATAAACTCATTATACCAGCGTTAACAAAACCAACTACCATAACCGTGGTTGCTCCACTACTTTGAATTATACCAGTAACTACAGCACCTACTAAAACTCCCATAAGCTTATTACTTGTCAAAAGTCCAATAGCTTTTTCAAGCTTAGGACCTGTAGATTTTTGTAAGCCATCTCCCATTACACTAATACCATATAGAAATAATCCAAGGCCACCTATAAGACTTATTAATATGTACAAAAATCTCTCCTCCTAATATCTATATTTATTTTTAAATAGATTTTACCACTTCTTTATTTTAATATAATATTTAAATCTATTCAATTATTTTTTTACATAGATTTATGATAAATTTTACTTAATTTATAAAGTTACTTTACAATATACTCTTTCATTAACTATATTTTTATTACTTATAATAAAAAATATACATACTTATGCTTATTTCTCTTTGTAATAGCCAAAAAAGACTATCACATTTTTTAAGTGCAATAGCCTTTATTTTTTATAACAATTCTATAATAGTAATAATTTTATTAAGAATATTATTGCTAAAATAATCATAACAACTGATACTTTTTTCTTTTCCTTACTTATAAGATTAGATAATAATCCAATAACAACATATGATAAAACTCCAAATGTTAATCCATCGCCTATACTATAAGTAAGTGGCATTAATGCAATTGTCATAAAAGCTGGTATTCCTTCTGTTAAATCTTCAAAATCTATATTCTTAACAGCACCTACCATTAAAAATCCAACATAAATTAAAGCTGGTGCAGTTGCACAAGAAGGAATTGCAATAAATATTGGAGATAAAAACATTGATAAAATAAAAAATATACCTGCAAATACTGCTGTCCAACCAGTTCTTCCTCCAGCAGCAACTCCTGTGGAACTTTCAACATATGTAGTTACTGTAGAAACTCCAAGGCATGCTCCTGCAGTTGTTCCTATAGCATCTGCCATTAAAGCTTTACTAACACGTGGTACCTTTCCGTTTTCATCTAACATTCCTGCTCTTGATGTAACACCAACTAAAGTCCCTATTGTATCAAAGAAATCAACAAATAAAAATGTAAGTACTATACTAATAAATGATGCGACTGTTTCAGGATTAATCATATAATTAAAATCAATTTTACCTGCTATTGGAGCTATACTTTCATATTTGAATATTCCTTGTGGAAGGTATATTCCTAATGCATTTGCATAATATGGATCATATAATGCATATCCCCATGCAAGTAATGTTGAAGTTGCTATACCAATAAGTATGGCTCCTTTAACTTGCTTTTTTTCAAGTATAGCAATTACTATAAATCCAGCAAGAGCTATTAAAACTGTAGGCATTTTAAAATTTCCAAGAGCTACTAATGTACTTTCATCTGCTACTACAAGATTTGCTCCTTTAAAGCCTATTAATGCAATAAATAAGCCAATACCAGCTGTAACTGCATGCTTCATATTTATTGGAATAGCATTTACAACAGCTTCTCTAACCTTAAATAAGGATAATAATATAAATATTATACCTTCTACAAAAACAGCTGTTAATGCAACTTCCCATGATATATTTTGCTTTATTACTACTGTATATGCAAAATAAGCATTTAATCCCATTCCAGAAGCTAAAACAAAAGGAAGATTTGCATATACTCCCATAATAATAGTTGCAAAACCAGCTGAAAGACAAGTTGCTGTAACTACAGCTCCTGCATCCATGCCTGTAGCACCAAGAATATTAGGATTAACAGCTATAATATATGCCATTGTAATAAAAGTAGTTAATCCTGCTAAAAATTCTTTTTTAAAATCAAGCTTTTTGTTATCATTATCTAAAATAGATAAAAAATTGTTTTTTTCATGTTGTCACCTCTTAAAAAAACTTTACACGCTATTATACTACACTTTAATAAAATAAAAAAGTCAATTATTTACACGAAATATACTTATGAAAATGGGAACATAAGTTTGATATATAATCATTGTTATGGTATACTCTAATTAATAGAATACTAGAAAGGAGCTTTTACTTTAATTAATTTTTAAAGTAAAAAAATATTATATGGGAAGTAATGATAAACAATCTGAAATATATAATTTCTTAAAAGTTTATACAGAAACAAAAGGTTATCCACCTTCTGTACGTGAAATATGTGAAGCTGTTTCTCTTAGTTCTACTTCTACTGTTCATGGTCATTTAAAAAGATTAGAAAAAAAAGGACTTATAAAAAGAGATCCTACTAAACCTAGAGCCTTAGAAATTGTGGAACTTCATGAAAACAAAAAAGAAATGGTAAATGTACCTATTATAGGAAAAGTTACTGCAGGTATGCCTATTCTTGCAACAGAAAATATAGAAGATACTTTTCCGCTTCCACTTGATTACATAAGTCATAATAAAGAATTATTTATGCTTAGAGTATCTGGTGAAAGTATGATAAATAAAGGAATAAATAATGGCGATTTAGCTATTATTGAAAAATGTAGCACTGCAAAAAATGGTGACATTATTGTAGCTCTTATAGAAAATGAAGCTACTATAAAAACCTTCTATAAAGAAAAAAACCACATTAGACTTCAACCTGAAAATGATACAATGGATCCAATTATTGTTCCTAATTGTAGCATCTTAGGAAAAATTGTAGGGCTTTATAGAAAATATTAAAAAAACTTATGGCTAGCAATTAAAAACTACTAGTCATAAGTTTTTTTACTTGTTTCTTAAATTCAACCCCTAAAAACTCATACATAAGAATTTGTTTATAATAGAAGAGTGTCATAATTTAAACTCTTCTTCATTTTTTAATAAAATATAATTTATCAATTCAATTTTATCTTTAAATACGTATTTCATTAGCTAATGGCATATACAAACATATGTTCCTTATGGTATATTAATAATATAGAAATATAAAAGGAAGAATGAGTATGGATAATAATAGAATCTATGTATCAATTGATTTAAAATCATTTTATGCTTCTGTTGAATGTAGAGAACGAAATCTTGACCCATTAACTACTAACCTTGTTGTTGCAGATAATAGTAGAACAAACAAAACCATTTGTCTTGCTGTTTCACCATCATTAAAATCTTATGGAATCCCTGGAAGGCCAAGATTATTTGAAGTTATTCAAAAAACTATGCAAATAAATTCTATGCGAAAGCAGAGGGCACCATATAAAACTTTTAATGGTTCATCATTTAATAATGTTGATCTAAAAACAAATCCATCATTAGAATTAAAATATATTATTGCTAAACCACAAATGGCTTTATATATGAAATATAGTACAAAGATCTATAAAATATATTTAAAATATATTGCGCCAGAAGATATTCATGTATATTCAATAGATGAAGTATTTATAGATGTTACTGCATATTTAAAAACATATAAAATGTCAGCCCATAATTTTACTAAAATGATTATTCAAGATATACTTGATACAACTGGAATAACTGCTACTGCTGGAATAGGAACGAATTTATATTTATGTAAGGTGGCAATGGATATAGTAGCAAAACATACTGAAGCAGATAAAAATGGAGTAAGAATTGCAGAACTTGATGAAATGTCTTATAGAAGAAAGCTTTGGAATCATAAACCAATTACTGATTTTTGGAGAGTAGGCAATGGCTACGCAAAGAAATTATATAAACAGGGTTTATATACTATGGGTGATATTGCTAGATGTTCCATAGGCAAACCTAATGAATATTATAACGAGAAAATATTGTATGATATGTTTGGTGTTAATGCTGAACTTTTAATTGACCATGCTTGGGGATGGGAACCTTGCACCATTGAAGATATAAAAAAATATAAACCTGCAACAAATAGTTTAGCATCAGGACAAGTACTTCAATGTCCTTATAATTTTGAAAAAGCAAAATTAGTTGTTAAAGAAATGACTGATTTATTAGTTCTAGACTTAGTAGATAAAGGTCTTGTTACTGACCAGATTGTACTGACTATAGGATATGATATTGAAAACTTAAATAATGAGGATAAAAGAAATATGTACAATGGAGCTATTACTACAGATCATTATGGAAGAATAATTCCAAAACATGCTCATGGTACAGCTAATATAAAAAAGCAAACCTCCTCTACTACATTAATTATAGATACAATGATGAAACTATATGATAGGATTGTTGATAAAAATCTCCTTGTGAGAAGAATTAATATTTCAGCAAATCATCTTATGAAGGAAGGTTTATCAATAGAATCAAAAAACATTGAACAAATTGACCTATTTACAAATTATGAAGAATTACAGAAAAAACAGCAAAAAGAGAAATTAGCCTTGGAACATGAAAGAAACATACAAAAAACTATATTGAGTATCAAGAAAAAATTCGGAAAAAATTCAATTTTAAAAGGAATTAATTTAGAGGAAGGTGCAACTGCCAAAAATAGAAATAGCCAAATTGGTGGTCATAATGCATAGAATAAAATGGAGGATACAACCTTGGATAATAATTCTTATAATGATATTATTAACATGAAACATCATCAATCATCATATTACAAACATATGTCAACCTATAATCGTGCTGCCCAATTTGCACCTTTTGCTGCTCTAAATGGATATGATGTTGCAATAAAAGAAACTGCAAGATTAACAAATAAAAAAATAGAACTTGATGAATATATGAAAGAAAGCTTAAACAAAAAACTACTTATAATTTCACAAAATCTTCACTTACATATTGAAATTAAAATAACGTATTTTCAAACAGATAAAAATAAATCTGGTGGATCTTATGTAACTTGTTATGGTCATGTAATAAAAATAGATAAATTTAACCATACTTTATATATGTCAGATTGTAGCATTATACCTATTGATGAAATAATAAAAATAGATAGCAATTACTTTAATATATAAGTTGTTCTTTATTGGAAATTTTAATACGTAAAAATAATACACAAAAAAAAGCTTGTAGCTAGCAATAAAAAATGCCAGATACAAGCTTTTTATAGGTTTATTTTAATATATTGTTTAAAGCTATTAAAATAGCTATTTTAGCATGGTCAAAAGTCAAACCACCTTGCATATATGCTATATATGGTTCACGAATTGGCGCATCTGCTGAAAGTTCAATTGATGATCCTTGAATAAATGCTCCAGCAGCCATTATTACCTCATCTTCGTAACCAGGCATTGCCCAAGGTTCACATTCAACAAAAGAATCAATTGGAGATCCATATTGAATACCCTTACAGAATTTTATAACATTTTCTGGGTTTCCAAATTTAATAGCTTGAATAATATCACTTCTTTTATCTGTATATTTAGGTAATACTTCAAAACCTGCAAGTTCCATTACTCTTGAACAAAATACTGCACCTTTTAAAGCTTCCATAGCTACATGAGGAGCCATAAATAATCCTTGAAATAAATTTCTCATAAGTCCAAAAGTAGCTCCACATTCACCACCTATACCTGGTACTGTAAGTCTGTAAGAAGCTTGCTCTACTAGATCTTTCTTTCCAACAATATAACCACCTGCTGGTGCTAAACCGCCACCTATATTTTTAATTAATGAACCTGCAATTAAATCAGCTCCTACTTCTGTAGGTTCTATAGTATCTATAAATTCACCATAGCAGTTGTCAACAAATATGCTAACATCGTTTCTTTTTGATTTAATAAAACTAATAACTTCTGCTAATTCTTCTACTAAAAATGCGTTTCTCCATCCATAACCAGTGCTTCTTTGAAGATGAACAACCTTTATTGTCATATCTTTTAGCGCCTCTTCTATAGCACTATAATTAAATTTCCCATTTTCATTTAAACTTACTTCTTTGTATTTTACTCCATATTCTCTAAGAGAACCTATTCTTTCATTTTCTTTAAGTCCAATTAAACTCATTAAAGTGTCATATGGTCTTCCTGATGCACAAAGAAGAGTATCACCTGGTCTTAAATTTCCAAAAATAGCAGCTCCTATGGCATGAGTACCATTAACAAAATGTGGCCTTACTAAAGCAGCTTCTGCCTTAAATATTCTTGCATATACTTTATCAAGTGCATCACGGCCTGCATCATCATAACCATAACCTGATGAATTAGTAAAATGCATATCACTTATTTTTTCTTCCCTAAAAGCATCTAATACTTTTATTTGATTAAATTCTCTTATTTCATCAAATTTTTTAAATTGATCTTTTACATCATTTAATGCTTTATTGTAAATTTCAAAAGTTTTATCTTGAAAATTATATGTTTTTTTAAGTTCTTTAATTGTTATATCTAACATTTCTTCCTCCAAATATGTACTTAAATTT
>JAAYQS010000213.1 GCA_012519155.1 Clostridiales bacterium | reverse complement strand
TTTTTCATTAATAAATCCTCCTTAATATTTTATATTTTAAATTTAAAATTTAAGCTATTGTATTAAACATTTCAAACATTGGCATTATCATTGCCAATACTATAAATCCTACCACTGCCGCTAAAACAATGATAATTAAAGGCTCTATCATGGAAGTTAGTTGCTGAATAGCAGTATCCACTTCTTCGTCATAGTACTCTGCGGTACGATCCAGTATACTCTCCAATGTACCTGTTTCTTCTCCCACCCTAATCATCTGTGTAAGCATTAGTGGAAATATATTGGCCTGCTCAAGGGTATCTGCAATAGGTTGTCCAGATTTAATTTGCTCCTTCGCCTCTAAAATGTGCTTTTTCACTACTTGATTACCAACTACATTGGCACAAACTTCAAGGCTAGATATTACAGGAAGGCCACTAGACATCAACATACCAAAGGTTCTTGCAAACCTAGCGGTAACAATTTTCAAATACATTTTACCTACAAGAGGAAAGGATAATTTTAATTGATCAAGATTTTCCTTTGCTTTATCATCCTTTTTTATATACAATTTGATTCCTAATATCAATGCAACCAATATTAAGAGGATTACAAAACCGTATGTTCCAAGAAAATCACTTATAGATAACAAGATTCTTGTAGGTGCTGGAATCCCACCTTCTCCAGCATCAAGATTCTCAACAAACACTGGTAATACCCAGGTAATTAAAACTACCACCACTATTAAGGCAAAGATACTCAACACTATTGGATAAGTGGTTGCTGATTTAACCTTCTGTTTTTGCTTATAGCTACTATCGTAATAGTCTGCCATTCTAAGTAATACTGAATCTAATGTTCCTGAAACTTCTCCTACCTTTATCATATTGATTAGCATATCAGGTAGGTCTTTATGTTCAGCCATGGCAGCAGAAAGACTTTTACCTTTCTGAACACTGTCATGAACATTATCCAGTATTCCCATTAATTTTTTGTTGCTTGTTTGCCTTTTAACGATATCTAAGGCTTTCATAATAGATATTCCAGAAGCCACAGAATAAGCAAACTGTCTACAAAATATTGATATTTCCTTTACCGGTATGGCAAAGTATTTGTTTAAGTCTAAATTATCGATTTGATTATAAATCTTTACGGATATAGGATAGTAATTTTGCTGCCTTAAATTAGTTATTACAGCAGCCTCATCTAGAGCCTCCATCTTTCCCTTAACAATATCACCATTAAATCCTCTGGCTTCGTACTGATAAAGCGGCATGTTGTCACCCCTTACTTATTTATTCCTTCAATAAGGTTACTCTCATCATTTCACTGACAGTAGTTTGTCCTTTTAATACTTTGTCAGCGCAAGCCTTGTTTAAAGTTTTCATACCTTGCTCTACACAAAGATCTCTTAGTTCATCAGTATTTCCTTGTCTTACTATTACTTCTCTAATCTCTTTGTTAAACTCCATAATTTCATATATACCAACTCTGCCCTTATAGCCACTATTATTACAGAACGGACAACCTTTTCCTTGGTATAATACTAATCTCTGCCCTTTATCTACTCCTAATATTTCCTTCTCAAAATCATTAGCTTGGTATTCTTCTTTGCACATTGGACAAATCCTTCTAACAAGTCTCTGTGCAATGATACCGTTAACAGAACTGGCTACTAAGTAAGCTTCTATTCCCATATCCACCAATCTAACAACGGAAGAAGGTGCATCATTAGTATGTAGAGTACTTAAAACTACGTGTCCAGTTATAGCTGCTCTAATAGCTATTTCAGCAGTTTCACCATCTCTAATTTCACCTATCATAATAATATCAGGGTCTTGTCTTAAAATTGATCTTAAGCCTGCTGCGAAGGTTAGACCAGTTTTCGTATTAACACTAACTTGGTTTACCCCTTCCAAAACAAACTCAACTGGATCTTCAACGGTAATTATATTTTTCGCTTCATCATTAAGTTCTCTCAACACAGTATATAAAGTCGTAGACTTACCACTACCAGTAGGACCAGTAACTAAAACAATTCCATAGGGTTTAGATAAAATTCTATCAAGTTTTTCATCATCTTCTTTATCCAATCCTAATACAGATCTTTCTACCAAGAAATTTTCTCTATCCAGTATTCTTATAACTACTTTTTCTCCATTAACTGTAGGCAGTATAGATACTCTTAGATCCACGCCTTTTCCATCAATTGTTGTCATAATTCTACCATCTTGTGGTATTCTTCTCTCTGCTATGTTTAAAGAAGCTAAAATCTTAATTCTAGTAATAAGAGCACTCTGAGTTTCTTTGGGTGTTCTCATTATTTCTCTGAGCTCACCATCCACTCTATATCGGACTTTTACATAAGTTTCAAAAGGTTCAATATGAATATCACTGGCTTTGGCTCTAATAGAGTTCTCAATAATAGAATCAACTAGTCTTACTACCGGTGCATTTTTAACATCATCCACTTCAGCTTCTAGTTCTTTTGACTCTGCAGCAACCTGTTTTGAAGTATGCTCTTTTGTTAATTCATCTGCTGCTTTTTGAGCGTACTGGGAGGAGTAATATTTAGCTATAGCATTTTTTATTTCTTTAGTACCAGCAATTAGCGGTTCCACCTCATATCCGCTGACAATACTTACATCGTCTAAAGCAAAGAGATTCAATGGATCTGCCATAGCAACATACAAAGTGTCATATTCAATATACACCGGAATGAGGGTGTATTTAGTTGCAAGATTTTCAGAAATCAGCTTGGTAACCTCTTGCGATATGTCCGTTACACCTAAATTCACTCTTCTAATACCTAGCTGAATCTCTAGTGTTGATATAATATCTTCTTCCGTAATTATTCCACTATCAATAAGGAGCTCACCCAGACGTTTGCCAGAAGTTTTTTGCTTCTCCAAAGCTTCCTTCAATTGATCATAAGTAATTTTTCCATTTTCTATAAGTAAATCGCCCAGCTTTTTTCTGTTAAAATTTTTCATTTTCTTTCTCCCAATCTAAGCATGTTAGTAATGGAATTCACCATAATTATATAAACTTTTCAACATATACCTTGTGCCTCTAATTATACTCTAAAATACATATTTTTCAATAGTTTGCCACTAACTTTCTATTTTTAATTTTCTTATAATATATTCTTCTATAAAAAAAGCTAATTTCCTCTATATACATTAATTTTTCTATTTCTTTTTTATTTCAATAATCGACATACTTATACAAATTTAACTATAAAGTTAATCATAATAAAGATTCACTCAAATTTATTGACTTATTTTGTATTACTACCTAAAATACATGGTTTTAAAGAGATAATTCCCCTTATGGGTCATTAAATACCTACACACAAAAAGAAACCCTTCATCTTCATGAAGAGTTTCTGGTTTATCTTACTTTCAAACCATTTTTAGCTTTTTTTATAGGTGAAATGAAAAAGTCTATCACTTTTCTCTTACCTATTTTTATATCAATTTGAGATGTCATTCCTGGTAGAATATTTTTTTCTACACC
>JAAYQS010000212.1 GCA_012519155.1 Clostridiales bacterium | reverse complement strand
TAAAGATGTTGTAATTGTAGTTGGATATAAAAAGGAAAATTTAATGAGTTATATAGGAGATACATATAATAGTATACATATAAAATATGTTGAAAATAACATTTATGATAAAACTAATAATATTTATTCATTATATTTAGCTAAAGATGAACTTAATGATGACATTATACTTTTAGAAAGTGACATAATATTTGATGATAAGGCTATTGAAAAATTAATAAATAGCAAGGAAAAGGATATTGTTCTTGTAGATAAGTATGAAAAATGGATGGATGGAACTGTAACAACATTAGATGAAAAAAACTATGTTTGTGATTTTGTTGATAAAAATGAGTTTAATTGGGATGATATTTATAAGTACTATAAAACAGTTAACATATATAAATTATCAAGGGAATTTTTGCAAAACAAGTATATGCCATTTTTAGAAGCACATATAAAGAGTGAGGGGGTTAATTCTTATTATGAACAAGTATTAAAGGTTATTACACGCTTGAGTAGTGTAAAGCTTAAGGCTATAAATATAAGTGGTTTAAAATGGTATGAAATAGATGATATACAAGACCTTGATATAGCTTCTGCACTATTTAGCAAGTCAAGTGTTAATGAATTAAGAAAAAGATATGGTGGTTATTGGAGATTTCCTAAGGTAAAGGATTTTTGCTATTTAGTAAATCCGTATTTTCCAAGTGATAAATTAAAGAATGAATTAAAGGCAAGTTTTAATGAACTTATAAGTGAATACCCTTCTGGGCAAATGGTTCAAAAACTTTTAGCAGCTAGAATGTTTAATTGCAATATTGATGAGATAGTTGTTGGAAATGGTGCAGCAGAGCTTATAAAGGCTATTTCAAAATTTATAAAGGGTAGGATTTTAATTATTGAACCAACATTTAATGAATATGCTGAAAGATTTGGAGATGACAGAATTATTCATTATAATACATCAAAAAATAATTATGAGTACAGTATTTATGACATAATTGATAAAAGTAAAGAAGCTTCAGCAGTAGTACTTATTAATCCAGATAATCCTTCAGGACATTATCTTTCAAAAGAGCATATAATAAAACTTCTTAATAATTTAAAGAAAAATAGTAAAATCCTAATTTTAGATGAATCATTTATTGATTTTGCAGGGACAGATGAAGTTTTTACTATGATAGATTCTAATATTTTAAATGAATATAATAATTTAATTGTAATAAAAAGTATAAGCAAAAGCTATGGAGTACCAGGACTTAGACTTGGGGTTTTAGCATCAGGAAATAAAGAACTTATAAATATACTTAATAAAGAAGTTTCTATATGGAATATTAATTCCTTTGGGGAGTATTTTATGCAAATAATGGGCAAGTACAAAAAAGATTATGAATATGCTTGCAAGCAAATTGCATTAGAGAGGGATAGAATGTATAATGAATTAAAAAAGATAGAGTATTTGGATGTTTTTCCATCTAAATCAAATTATTTTTTATGTTATATAAATTCTAATAATCTTAATAGCGAAAAATTGTCAAATATATTATTTACAAAGTACAGTATATTAATAAAAAGTTGTTCAAGTAAAAAGGGCTTTGACAGTGACAAATATATAAGGATAGCCGTTAGAAGTAAAGAAGATAATAATATTATTATTGATGCACTTAATAATGTTAATAGATTAATTTTACATAAGTAGTAGAGGTTAATAATTATTAACAAGTAGCCGATAAATATAATAATAATGTTTAAGGAGTCGATTTATATGCCTGCAATTTGGAATGTTAATAATGGATATGGTATTAATAATAAAAAGGTATCAAGCAAACTAACTTTTGAGGTTGGAGAAAAGTTTGCGGGAAGAATAAGTAGCAGTTCAGATGATAATGAAGTAACAGTAAAATTAACTGATGGATGGGAATTTTCTGCAAAATTACAAGATGCAGAAAAATTTGTGAAAAATCCAGGATTAATGCAATTTCAAGTTACAGGATTTGAAGGGGGCGAAATAAATCTTTCTATTTTAAAAAAATCAATTGGCAAGGATCAAGTTATAGATGATAGAATAAAAGAATTTGCATTAAAGGAAGGTCTTACAGGTGAAGATATATCTCTTTTAAGATCAATGATAGAACATGATATATCATTAACAAGAGACAATATTACTTTTATAAAAAGTCTTATAGATTTTAACAAAAAGATAAATAATGACTCAAAAGAAATAGATGATTTTATACAAAAGTATATTGAAAGTAAAGGCGTAGATACGGAAAGTGAAGAGGGAAAGAATATAAAAAGTACCTTAACAAATTTCTTAAACAAATTTAAAGGTATGTCAAAAGAAGATATACTTTTATTTATTGAAAATAATATAGATTTAAATGAAGAAAACATAGATAGTTTTAACAAATTATTTAAAGGCAATGAAACTCTTAAGGATATTTTGGACAGTGTAAAAAATACTATTGAAACTTTACAAGAAGAAGCTATAGGAAATAATAAAGCTGAATTAAATATGTCAAAGAATAACTTAACAACTGAAGAAAGTTTCAAACCTGAAGTTAATGAAGAAACGGATAATAGAAATGTAAATAAAAATGTTGCAACAAAGTTATATGAAGCAAATGAAGGAAAATCTAAATTAAGCATGCTTGGTTTGTTAAAATCAATAGCAGGAGACAATGATGATATTTTAAAAGAACCATTAAGAGAAATATTAAACTTAAGAAGTAGTGATTATACAAATAGTGAATATAAAAATATAAGTGGAAAAATAGAAGTGCTTAATGATAATGATTTATTAAATATGTTTCAAAAGGATGGAAATACCTTTAGTAAAAATGATTTAGAAAAGGTAATTTCAAATATATTAGAAAAAAACATCACTCTTTCAGATAGTGAAGCGTCAAAAGTCAAAGAATTTTTAAGTGCAAAAATCTCAACTAATGATAACAGTATTTTCAATTTTAAAGATGGAAAAATAACTTTTGAAAACAACAATCAAAATATAATTGTCAATTATGATAAAATGATAAAAGATATAAAGGATATTTTTGTTAGCAGAAAAAATGATTTTCAAGGAAATTACCGAGAAATTGCAACTGATAATATTAAAAATATTACTCCTGAAAAAATACAAAATTTAATAAAAGAAAATTTAAACAAATATAATGTTGTTACAAAAGAAAATTTCAATAAAATTGTTTCAGACATATTTGGTAAGGATACAATGCTTATAAAGGATGAAGTGGAATTATTAAGAGAAAATATTGTTACAAAAAATATTATTGAAAAGGAAAATATTCCAAAGGATTCTTCTAAAACTCAGATTCAAGAAAACAATAGTATAATAGCTAATGAATTTAAGGATGATAATAATATTAAAGATATACTAAAAAAGGCTTTAGAAAGTAACAAAAATATATTTTCAAAAAATATGCAAGAAAGAATATCTCAAAATATAAAAGATATACCTAATAGCAAATTAAGCAATATTATAAAAGAAGAACTTATAAAATCTAATGAAAATGTAGATGAGAGAGTTCTTACTAGAATTTTAAATGAGCAAGTAAAAAAAGCTCCTATGGAAACAGTTTCTCAAAATATTATTAAATCTTCAAAGGATATTATAAAAGACGACTTAAACAATAAAATAAACAATTTAAAAGATGTAGTAAAAGAAATTATTCAAAAAACTGATAATAAAAGTACTGTATCTGAAAAAGTATTACAATTTGTAAATTCTAATATTAATGATTTTAAATTATTTAATTCTATAAGCAATGAATATTATTATTTAGATGTTCCTATATCAAATAACAATAGGGAATATCCTTGCAAATTGATTATTAAGGATAAAAGAAAAGATGGAAAGAAAATAGATAGAACAAATATAAAAATGGTTGTGGCTGTAAAAACAATTAATATTGGAAATATTGATGGTTATCTTTATGTACGTAATAACAAGTTAGATGTAAATTTAAAATGTGAAAAATCATTTGTTAAAATTTTAAGTGTAGCGAAAGATAAGCTGCAAGAAAAATTAAACAGTATTGGTTTTTATTCCGATGTTACTGTATCAGATAGAAAGGAAGAAGTAAATTTATCATCATGCAGAGAATTTTTTAGCGACACCCATTCAACAAGAATAGATACTAAGGTATAATAATATATATGAATTTTTGAAAGGAGGAATAGTTTTTATGAAGCAAAGAAGAAAGGCCGCAGCACTTAAATATGAAATGAATTTTGAAGCGCCAGTAGTTACAGCTGCAGGTATGGGAGTTATTGCAGATAGGATAATAGAAAAGGCAAAGGATGCAGATGTTCCAGTAGTATATAATAAAGAATTAACAGATCTTCTATGTAATGTGGATGTTGGAGACTCTATTCCTTCTGAATTATATGAAGCAGTTGCAGAAATAATAGCTTTTGTTACTGATTTAGACAAATTAAACGAAAGGTAGTGATAATGATTAATGTCGCTTTATGCTATATCAGATTTGCACTTATCATTTAATGTAGATAAGCCAATGGATATATTTGGGAATAAGTGGGCACTTCATGAGAGAAAGATTGAAAGTAATTGGAGCAACTTAATTACTGATGAAGATACTGTATTAATTGCTGGAGATATTTCTTGGGGGATGAAGGAAAGTGAGAGTAAGGATGATTTAAATTGGATTAATAATCTTCCAGGAAGAAAAATAATCTCTAAAGGAAATCATGATTATTGGTGGGGAAGTATAAGCAAACTTAATAGTTCTTATGATAAGATAAAATTTATACAAAACAATTTTTATATTTATAAGGATTATGCTATTTGTGGTACAAGAGGTTGGATATGCCCTGGTTCTGATAAATTTACTGAAAAAGACAAAAAGATATATGATAGAGAACTTATTAGGTTAGAGCTTTCACTATCTGAAGCTGTAAAAAATGGATATGAAAAATTTATTGTAATGATTCATTATCCCCCTGTAAATGAAAAGTTTCAAAAATCTGGATTTTTAGAGATTTTTGAAAAATATAAAGTTAAAAAGGTTATTTATGGTCATTTGCATGGAATGACTGAAGATAAACTTGCAAGTGAATTAAATGGAAATATTGAATATATAATGACATCTTGTGATTATTTAGATTTTTGTCCTAAAAAGATATTATAAAAAGAGAACTTCAAGTTTTAAATATCTATTCAAAACTTGAAGTTCTTTTATATTATTTTTAAACAATTTTTGGGGTAGAAGAAACTTGAGATATTAAGTCTTTGCCATCTCTAGCTAACTCTTTAATTCTAGGTGATACACCTGGTGTTGTAATGACAGATGAATACCATCTTAATGCTTCTGGGTAGTTTTTTATTCTTCTATTTAAATCTCCTAGCAAATATGACATTGAATCTCTTTGCAAACCATACATAGGAAATCTTTCTGTAGAATAAGCTAAGCTCAATGTATCAAGAGCCTTTTTTAAAAATATATTTTCATTTTGTGTATCATTAATAAGCCTGTACATCCATGATATTTTTAATAAAATCATTCCTAATGTACTACTAGGTTTTTCCATAGCAGTAGCACTTAATAATGCAAGTTTATATCTTTCAATTGCAATATTTGGATTTGAAATAGGTGAGTATTTTCTTGGTTTCCATTTTATACTTATTTGTTTAAATATTGCATCTTTTTCATATGATTTAACCTTTAAAAAATCAGATTTCATTGCTGCATATCCACATGAATTGCATATCCACACATCATAAAAATATGGATTAACAACAGAATAGCGAATAAAGAAATCAGAATCTTTTGATATTATCCTAGGTGAATTAACTTTGACAGCTTTAGTTTTAAATGTTTTGCCACAAATAGGACAAGTAACTTCTCTGTCAAATATATGTTGTTGAATATCTTCGCTCATTATGTATCCTCCCCTCAAAAATATACCATAAATATAACTAAAATTATTATACCATAATTATATTATATCATAAAATTATTATTAAAATTATAAATTGATGTAGTATAAAGTAAAGTTTTTGTTATAATATAGTTAATGATTATAATAAGGGTGATATATTGTGGTTATAAATAACTGGAAAAGTTTTCTTGTTCCTTATGAACAAGCGGTTGAAGAAATAAAAGTAAAATTAAAAAGTATAAGAAAGGAATATAGAAGAAATAATGAATATTCTCCAGTTGAATTTGTAACTGGAAGAGTTAAGGAAGTATCAAGTATTCTTGAAAAAGCTAATAAATTTGAGATTCCAATAGATAGAGTTGGATATGAACTAGAAGACATTGCGGGAATTAGGATAATGTGTCAATTTGTAGATGATATTTATAAAATGGTCGAAATTTTAAGAAGCAGAAAAGATATGACAATACTTTATGAAAAAGATTATGTTACAAATGTTAAGCCAAGTGGTTACAGAAGCTATCACATGATAATAAAATATCAAGTTAATTTAGCTAGTGGTCCTAAGGATATTTTGGCAGAATTTCAAATAAGAACTCTTGCAATGAATTTTTGGGCTACAATAGAACATTCATTAAATTATAAGTATAAACAGCAAATTCCAAAGGAATTAAAAGAAAAATTAAAAAATGGTGCAGATGCAGCATTTAAGCTTGATGAAGAAATGTTAGAAATTAAAGATGAGATTAAGGATGCTCAAAAACTATTTGAAGTTAGATCAGATATAATTTCAACTATTACAAACAAGATTCTTCAATTATCTTCTATGGGCAGAAAAATTGAAGCTGCAAGATTTGAAAAGGAACTTAACAAATTAATGGAGGTAGGGGAAGTATCTGAACTTAATGAACTTCTTGTATCTGTTAATAAAAGTGTTGAAATGTATAAGTAAGTAAAAAAGAAGTGCCAAAGCACTTCTTTTTTAGTGACAGCCACCACCACAAGTAGAACAGCCACCTTCTGGTTTTATAACTGGTCTTAGTGAAAGGCCTCTTCCATCATTTTCTTCACTTGAAACTATGATAAATCCACCAAATTCATCAATTAATACTTTTTCCATTAAGAAAGTAATATCTTTAACTTCTTCTGATATATCTCCGTCACGCTTTTCACTAACAGATATGTTAAATACAGGACCACTACAACCATATCCCGCTAGATTTATTCTTATATTGTAACTTGCAACTTTATTTTCGTCTAAGAATTCCTTAAATTCGTTATAAGCTTCATCACTTATAGTAATATTTTTCATATAATCACCTCGAAAGTATTTATGTTAAAAGTATATATCATAATAAGGTATTATTGCAAGATGATTTATATATTTAAAGGTTGTATTATAAAAGATAATATATTAAAATTTTTAATATATATAATTTTAAATAAT
>JAAYQS010000211.1 GCA_012519155.1 Clostridiales bacterium | reverse complement strand
TTATTAATATTAATAATTATCTTCAGTACTTTTATTTTTATTATATGAATAAACATTGTAATCTTTCCAAATTAATTCAAGCCTATTAAATATATCAGAAATATTTTCCTTTTCACGCATTCCTACAGCAATTATAAGAGCATTAATAACTGATAAGGGAGCTACTAATGAATCTACAAAGGACGCCATATTACTTTGAGCAACAAGGGTAATATCAGCCTTACTTGCAAGTGGAGATGCATGACTATCAGTAATAGCAACAACATTTGCACCTCTGTTTTTTGAAAAATCTAATGCATCAATAGTTTTTGTTGCATATCTTGGAAATCCAATTCCAATAACAATATCACCTTTTTTCACATTTATCATTTGTTCAAAAACATCAGATATGCCATAACTTACAGTTTTTACATTTTGAAGTATAATATTCAAATAAAAGCCTAGAAATTCTGCAAGGGCTGTGGAGCTTCTAAGACCAATTATATATATATTATTAGCGTTGAATATTAAATTTAATACCTCTTCAAAGGCATTTTCATCTATTTTTTCAAGGGTAGTTCTTAAATTTTCCATATCAGCTTTTATTACTCCCCTTAAGGCATCTCCATTAGAAATATAATCTTTCGATAATTCTAATCTTTGAACTGTAGTTAGTTTATTTTTTATAAGTTCTTGTAAAGCTTTTTGAAGTTTTGGATATCCAGAGAAATCTAATTCATTAGCAAATCTAACCACTGTAGATTCTGATACTCCAACAGAAATTCCAAGCTTTGAAGCTGTCATAAAGGCAGCTTTATCATAATTTTTAAGTATATATTCTGCAATTAATTTTTGACCTTTACTTAGTTTTTTATACTTAAATCGTATTATTTTCATTAAATCCTTTGAATTATCATTATCATAAGTATTTTTATCTAAATCTTCATTATATATATCTTTTTCCATAAATTTTCACCTTTATTTTATAAATTTATAACATAAAAACTTAAAGACTATTTATGTAAGAAAGCTCAGCATTTGTAAGACTTCTAAAATCACCAGTTTTTAAGTCGCCTAATTGAATTTGTCCAATAGAAACTCTCTTTAAAGAAATAACATCATGATTAAGAGCACTACACATTTTTCTTATTTGTCTATTTTTGCCTTCATGAATTGTTATTTGAGCAGTACTTATGTTATTTAAATTATTAAAGTTTATTTCTTTTATAGCTGCTGGTGCAGTGGTATACCCTCCAATATCTATACCTAATGCAAATTTTTTCTTTTCTAAGTCAGTAAATCTTCCTTTTACTGTTACAATGTATTTTTTGTCTATTTTTACTCTTGGATGAATTATTTTATTATAAATATCTCCATCATTTGTTAATATAATTAATCCAGAACTATCATAATCAAGTCTACCTATTGGATATATTCTCTCTTTAACAGGTACTAAATCAATAACTGTTTTTCTTGATTTTTCATCTTTTACTGATGTTATATATCCAGTAGGTTTATTTAACATATAATAAACTTTATTTTCTTCTTTATTTATTATTTTATTTAAATATTTTACTGTATCCCTAGAAGGATCAACTTTTATTCCAAGTTCCTTTACTGTTATATTGTTAACTTTAACCTTTCCTTCCATTATTAATTGTTCACATTTTCGTCTTGAGGCAATACCACAACTAGCCATATATTTTTGCAATCTTTCTTCCATAAAATTATTCCACCTAAAATATAATATAGGCGCTTAATAGCGCCTTTTTAAGATTCTTATTAGGCAGTAAGCTTATTTATAGCTAAACTGCCTTTTTTTATCTTACCAGAAAAAGCCTCCCCAGCCAAAGCCAAAGAATAATAAAATTATCCAAATAAAATTAAATCCTCCACCAAAGCCGTTTCCAAAACAATTCCCAAATCCATTACAATTTCCAAAGTTGTTGCATCTATTACAGCAACATCTTCTACAGCAAGAATTTGAGCAAGCATTTCTGTTTGCGCAGCAATTATTATTACATCCTCTGCAGCATGACATAGTAAATCAACTCCTATTCTTTAGATTACTATATCATATTCGTAATTAATTAATTTTGTTCTAAATATAATAATTAAATTAAATTTTCTAAAATGCAATAGGAATCTAATTTAAACAATATATTTTTAAAAGTATTTTTCATATATGTACTTTTTTCAAGTTCAAAATAACTAACTGCATTAGGATCTACTAGCAATATTTTATCATAATTTTCACCATATATCTTATATAAAATTGAAATAAAACCTTTTTTTATTACTTCATAGTCTTCATTATTAGAAGTTTTTAAATAATATATGTCATTGCTTACTTTTTCAATAATAACATAAAGTTGATATATTTCACTTAATTCTTTTAATGAAAACAAATGATTTAATGAAGAAATTAGTGCAGAGTAATTACGGCTTACTGGCAAAAGATAAATATCTTTATTTAGATTAATTGATTTTAAACTTCTAATGCTTTGAAAAATAGCATTTGCTATATCTAATCTAATAGCATTTGCATTATCACAAATACATTTGTTTCTTATAGTTTTATCATAGATTTTTTCCGAATCTTCTTTTTCTTTTTCGTGGGTAAGTTGTTTTTTGTACATTTTATTGCTTATTATATAACTTGAAAGAGCTCCTAAAAGGGACCCAAGTATAATAGATGCAGCAGATATTATTGATGTAACAACTTGAATTTCCATAAAAAAACTCCTTTTTTAAATATGATATATTATAAATACTTAATAATATTATAGACAAAAAAGGAGAAAAATATAATTTTTTAATATTTAAATTTTTGAATATTATTTTTCATTTCTTCTGCTAATTTTACAAGTTTATGAATAGATTCATTAAATTCGGATATAATTGCTGTTTGTTCTTCTATTGCAGAGGCTACTTCTTCAGTGGCAGAAGCATTATTAACTGCTATAGATGATAAATCTTTCATAATATTTATAACAGATTCTTTTTCATTTTCCATTTTAATAGATGTCTCTTTTATGTTATCTAAATCATTAATAGATTTTTGAGCACTTAAAGATATTCTATCAAATGCTTCATTAGTTAGCTTTACATTTTCAGATTGAGTATTAAATACACCAATAATATTATTAATAGTATCAACAGCTTCAGAAGTTTTTACTGTAAGTTCATCTATTATCTTTTGTATATCTAAAGAACATTCAGAAGACTTTTCTGCTAAATTTCTCACTTCTTCTGCTACAACCGAAAATCCCTTTCCAGATTCTCCTGCTCTTGCAGCTTCAATTGCTGCATTTAATGCTAAAAGATTAGTTTGTTCTGATAATTCTTTTATTGCAATACTTGATTTTTTAATTTCCATAGATTTATCATTTGTATCATTTATAATATTTGAAATAGAAGTTGCAGAAGCAATGCTAAGTTTACTACTTGATGATAATTCATTAATATAATTTATCCCTTCTTTTATAAAGTTTTCCACTTCATTCATTGCTACTGTTAGCTCATTTAAAAGATTCTTGTTATTTTCTATATATTTACCTAAAGATTGTACATTTTCTACCCCTTCTTCTGTTTTCTTAACTTGATCAGAAGCTTCTGTTGCTACTTTAATTACAACATCTGATATCTCATTAGCAGATAAATTTACTTGCTCCATATTTTGTAAAAGTTTTTTAGAATAATTAGTTACATTGCTTGACAAATCAAAGGCTTTTCTCATAAAATCTTTTAAATTAATAACTATAAGATTTAACGCCCTTCCTACTGCACCTACTTCATCTTTTTGTTTTTGAAGATTTTTAGGAACATCTTTAGAAACATCAAGATTTTGAATATTTTTAGTAAAAAGTACTGTTTGCTTTAATCCTTTGGTAATGCTCTCGCCTATAAAAAGTACAATTGCAATTGATAATATAATAGCAACTACAGAAATAATTATAAAACCTTTTGCTATTGTTGAAATTGAAGATTTAACAAAAGCTAGAGCATCTTCTTTTGGAACTGCCACAGAATATATTCCTAC
>JAAYQS010000210.1 GCA_012519155.1 Clostridiales bacterium | reverse complement strand
ATCTCTTAATACATCATCATGTTCTTCTGATATATAAGAAGAGCAGATAGAGATAATGCTATTGATGTTTATATATCAGAAGAACATGATGATGTATTAAGAGATGGGGAATGGCAAAGGGTATTTACTAAAAAGCCAGAAGTACTTACAATGGAAGAAAAGAAAGCATGGCTTGCTACAATGACAGATGTTGCTCTTGGTTCAGATGCATTCTTCCCATTTGGAGATAACATTGAAAGAGCCCATAAAAGTGGAGTTAAATATATAGCTCAGCCAGGTGGTTCAATAAGAGATGATAATGTTATAGAAACTTGTGATAAATATGATATTGCTATGGCATTTACAGGTCTTAGATTGTTCCACCATTAAAATTAAGAAAATAAAAAAAGTATGCTAAAAAATTTTGGCATACTTTTTATTTTAGTATTTAAACTTAATTATTATTTCTTTTATTTCACCTTTAGAATTTTTTCTGATATTAAAATCTTTAATATCTGGACAATCACATTCTAATTGGTGAGTAAGTTCATTAACAGTTGCTTTAACTTTTTTAGTTAAATCACCATCTTCTATTATAGAAAATCTTGATTTTCTACAAGTTATTTCATTTCTATCATCATCTACTATAACATAGTATTCAGGAGCTTCTTCAATAACTTTATATTCTTTGTGCAAAGTTAAAGTAGAGCATAAGTTATTATCAATACATTTTACAATCATTCTCATTACCTCCATCCATAAATTTAAATTTATTATAGTTGAAAAATATAATAACTATATAAATATCATATTATAATTATTACTTTGTGTCTATAAAATTATGTATAAAAAAATATTAAAATGTTATATTTTTATAAAAAAATAAAAAAAATAGTTAAAAAATCATAAAAATTTAAAAATGAAGGTTGTTTGAAAGGAAGACTTTTGCTAGAATAGATTTAGGATAAAATTACCCCAGTGGGACAATTTTTGACCAATAATGACCAATAAATTATATAGCTTATTATTTGTTGAAGTTATAATAATTCGGGAGGAGAAATTAAGTATGATGTATTCAAGAGAAGTTGAAGAAATGTGCGTAGTTAATAGAGGCACAAATCATGGTCCAGCACCAATCCCAGAAGAAGGAAAATGGGTAAGATCAAAAGAAGTTAAGGATATTTCAGGATTAACTCATGGAATTGGTTGGTGTGCACCACAACAAGGAGCGTGTAAGTTAACTTTAAATGTTAAGGATGGAATAATTGAAGAAGCATTAGTTGAAACTATAGGATGCTCAGGAATGACTCATTCTGCTGCAATGGCATCTGAAATATTACCAGGAAAAACTATATTAGAAGCTTTAAATACAGATTTAGTTTGTGATGCTATAAATACAGCTATGAGAGAATTATTCTTACAAATAGTTTATGGAAGAACTCAAACTGCTTTCTCAGAAGGTGGACTACCTATAGGAGCAGGTCTTGAAGATTTAGGTAAAGGTCTTAGAAGCCAAGTTGGTACTATGTATGGTACTCAAGCTAAAGGTCCTAGATATTTAGAAATGGCTGAAGGATATGTAACAGATGTTGCACTTGACAATGATAACGAAATAATCGGATACAAATTCGTTCACTTAGGAAAGATGATGGAAAACATCTCTAAGGGTATGGATGCTAATGAAGCTTTAGAAAAAGCTAAAGGTCAATACGGAAGAGTTGACGATGCAGTTAAATTTGTTAACCCAAGAAACGAATAGTATATATAGATTATAAGGAGGATTTTTAAAATGCCATTATTTGAAAGTTATGAAAGAAGAATTGATCAAATCACTCCAGTATTAAAGAAATACGGAATGGAAAAAATAGAAGATGCTAAAGAAGTTTGTGCATCAATTGGAATAGATCCATATACAATAGTTAAGGAAACTCAACCAATAGCATTTGAAAATGCTGGATGGGCATATACTTTAGGTGCTGCTATAGCAATAAAGAAAGGATGCAAAAAAGCTGCTGATGCTGCTGAAGCTATCGGAGAAGGATTACAAGCATTCTGTATTCCTGGTTCAGTTGCTGATGATAGAAAAGTTGGTTTAGGACATGGTAACTTAGGAGCTATGCTTTTAAGAGAAGAAACTAAATGTTTCGCATTCCTAGCTGGACATGAAAGTTTTGCTGCTGCTGAAGGTGCTATTAAAATAGCTGAAAAAGCAAACAAAGTAAGAAAGGAACCATTAAGAGTTATCTTAAACGGTCTTGGAAAAGATGCTGCTAAGGTTATCTCAAGAATCAATGGTTTCACATACGTTCAAACTGATTTTGATTTCTATACAGGAAAAGTTACAATAGTATCTGAAAAAGCTTACTCAAATGGAGATAGAGCTAAAGTTAGATGTTACGGAGCTAATGATGTTAGAGAAGGTGTTGCTATAATGCACATGGAAGGTGTTGACGTATCAATCACTGGTAACTCAACTAACCCAACTAGATTCCAACATCCAGTTGCAGGTACTTATAAGAAAGAATGTATCGAACAAGGTAAGAAATACTTCTCAGTTGCATCAGGTGGTGGTACTGGAAGAACTCTTCACCCAGATAACATGGCAGCAGGTCCAGCTTCTTATGGTATGACTGATACTATGGGAAGAATGCACTCAGATGCACAATTTGCAGGATCTTCATCAGTTCCAGCTCACGTTGAAATGATGGGTCTTATTGGAATGGGTAACAACCCAATGGTTGGTGCTACTGTTGCAGTTGCTGTTGCAGTTGAAGAAGGTATGAACAAGTAGTATTTTAGGTACTTTAGAGGGTGTCAAGCTTTTTGCTTGATGCCTTTATTTTTTGTCTAAAATTAGTAAAAAGTATGTTCTCGCCCACCTCTCGCCCACCTTAGATTTAAATGGTGGTCGCCAAAATTAAATTGGTGGTCGCATGTTATTAAAAACTATTTAATATATTAACAGTTTGTTCTTGCATTTTTTCTGTTACATGAGTGTATATTTGTAATGTTTCTTCAATATTTTTATGTCCTAGTCTATGTTGTACATCTTTTGGATTAGCACCAGCTTCTAAGAGCATTGTTGCATGAGTATGCCTAAGCGAATGAAAATCAAAGGTTTTTATATTAAGTTTGTAGTGAATAATTCTAGAAGCGTGTTGCATTGTTCTAGGATTAATATAAGTTCCATTTTCTCTTATATTTATAAGATTAATTTGTGGCAAATCTAATTTATCTAATGATTCAATTATTTCAGAATTTTTTATATATGGAATAGAATAATGCTCGCCATAATAAATTCTATCTTTCTTTTGCTGCAATTTTAAGTCTTTAAGAATTTGCAATATTATATTATCAATTTTGATTATTCTACTAGAATCATATTTGCAATTTGTTATATACCAATGTTGGGTAACAGTATTCCATTGTACTTGTTTGCTGATATTTATAGTTGCTTTGTTTAGATCTATATCATCCCAAGTTAATGCAAAAGCTTCACCAAGTCTTAGACCACATCTATATCCAAGCTGTAATGGTAAATAAACAGAAGAATATTTATCAAATCTTTTTAAAATACTATTAAAATCCTCTTTCGATATAACAACCCTTTCTTTTTTTCTAGTTGTATTTTGAGCAACAGCTCTTTTTAATGGCAATTTAACAGAAAGCATTGGACTACTATTGATAAATTGCAATGGCTCAACAGCATAATTCATAGAATTTGTCAGGATCCCTTTTATAGTAGATAATGTATTCCTTGAAAATCCTTGGTTAAATAAATCATTAATCAATTTTTGACAAACAGCAGGGGATAGCGCTTTAAGTTTATAATTTCCTAAAACAGGTTTAATATACAATCTAATTTTTTTTTTGTAATTATCAACAGTGGTTTCTTTTAAGTTAACACAGCAATAATTCTTCAACCAATAGTCAAAATAATCATTAACAGAGATTTCTGAAGGCTGAAAAGACAATCCAGTATTATTGTAT
>JAAYQS010000026.1 GCA_012519155.1 Clostridiales bacterium | reverse complement strand
ATTGTAATATTTACCATATTTATCAACCTCTTTCCTTAACTTATATTATTATTATACCATGCTATTTTTATTAAGTCAACACTTTTTTATAGCATTTTTACATTAGCATAGCCAATAGCGTGTAATAAAGCCATTAATTTTTTAATCATTCTTATCACCTCTTCCTTACATTTACTATTATATAATATTTTAAAATATTTTTCAATAGAAAATCACTTCCAATTTTAGGAAATTTAGTTCCAATATTTTCCAGATACAATTTGCCAAAAAATACCTGTATTACCATTTTCTGGAAATTTGAAAACCGATAGCGGATCTTACCATATTTCTATTGATTTGTCAAGACTTTTTTAATATATAAATTATTATTTTCTATTTATTGTTCTATTGTTTAGCCGAAAATCGGCCAAACAATAGAAACAAGTTATCTAATTATTTTTTCCTTTTGTAAAATTATCACATTGTTATTATAATAAAATTTTTTATTTTTGTCAATATTTTATTGTTGCTTTTTGTCAAATTCAAAAAATTGACATTATCTAAAAATTATACTATAATATAAATAGATAAATTTTCCTTTTCTAATTATTATCACATCACATATCAATAGAAATATAATTCCTTTAATATTAAATATTTTCAATTTCTATTTATTATCAATCAATAAACTATATATAAGATCAATTTCCAATTTCAGGAAAAGTGAAATAATATATTGACATCTCAAATTTAACAAAAAATATCTGATTTACCATTTTTTACCAATTCGGCAACTGATAGCGGATCCGATTTTTATTACTGGAAGATTTTACCAAAATGATCAAAGTGCGGCTGGAAAAATTTACCAATACAAAAGAAATAAAAAAGAAAGGAAATAATTTCCTTTCTAATTGAATACAAGTTTTTCTTTCATGTTATACATAATAGTTGATAATTCATTTTGTAGATTTTCAACATCACTATCAACTTGAATGTCAAACATCTGGCAAACATTAAATAATACATCTAAATTATCTTTCAAAAGCTCCAATGTATTATTCACATCAACAACAGCTTTAATTACTTCTTTATTTATTTGTTCTTTTAATTTGCTTTGTAAATGATACAACTCGTCAATATTCATTTCTTCTACATTCATTGCTTTTGCGGCTGTTTCTTCTTCTTTTACTAATTTAAAATATGAACCCATTAAAGAACTAGGGATATGGATATATTGTCCATTATCATTATAAACCCACTTCTCAAAAGAAGGATTTAACTCATTAGGAACAATAGTATAAAGTTGTCCATTAGTAAAGCCTTTTAAATCACCATTGATACATAATAATTGTTTTACCATAATTTAACACGCTCCTATTGTTTGTTTAGTTCCTATTGTACTAGCCTTATAAGGCTAATACAATAAGTTCTAAGACAAATTTATACATTACAGATATTCCTAAAGTGAATAAAATATTTTGTGTTCTTTCTGTCATTATAATCACCTCCTAATATGTAAATACTCTTTCACAAGTAATTTGATCTCCTAATTCCTGAGCTATACACTCTTCGTATGAACCTCCATACATCTGTTCTGTTGCCTTAAGATGTTTAAACATAAACCCAAGAGATACCACTAATACTACAACTACTACTAAACCTAAGACAAGTTTTTTCATATTACATCACCATCCATTCAAATTTATTTGTTAATCCGTTTAAAGCTTTTCTTACTACAAACATTTCACCAGTATTCATAATAGTGAACTTTACTTCATTAGTGCGGAAATCGAAAGAGATAATCTCCATCCCTAATTCTTTTTGTGCCATTTCATAGCGTTCTTCGGCTACTGCTACAAGTTTAGAATATTTAGTATAGTCAGGAATTTGTGGATAGCGTTTATAAGGTTGAAGATTTTGTTTAGCCATTGTTAGCTCCTGACGTAAAGATAATAAGATTGCTAAGTCATTGATTGTTCCTAATTTTAGTTGTTTTGACATGATAATCACCGTTCCTTTTATTTTATATATTTATTATACCATCTCTTGTTTGATAAGTCAAACAATTTTTTTATTTTTTTTATTAAGTTGTCCGTCCGAATACTGTTGCCTTACTACTCTTTAATTATATCATAGTTGACTACTGGAGTCAACTATTTTTTTTAACATTTGATAATTTTATAGCTAACTTTTTGTCCACATCTTTTGTCAATTGCTCGACAAGATTTGACATACTCTTGAGCTGATGTCTTTGAGTCAAAAGTTCTTCCTACCATTTTATTACCATTCATTTCCACTGTATACATTACAATCACATCTCCTTTACATTTAT
>JAAYQS010000209.1 GCA_012519155.1 Clostridiales bacterium | reverse complement strand
GGAATTCCTATATTTACTGAACTAAATGGAACTTGAGATCCTGCTCTGCTGTGCATTGTATTTAAATTGTATACAACACCTTGCATAGCTTGATGCACTCTATTTAATAATTTTTTATGAACAAGTTCATCCATTTTTTCTTCAGCTATTCCTAGTTCTTTAAATTCATCAATTATTTCTTGCCTTGTTGGTTCTACAAATACAGCCATATCATTATCAAAATCAGGATGAGACTGACCACCAAACATATCGTTTTGTGTTGATTGTAAAAGAATGCATGAAAGTTCAGCTGCACTTTCTATTCTTTTAGATCTTTTTATTGTTCCATATCCTGTATTAAAACCGCTTTCTAAAAGTTCTCTAGTTGGAATATGCAAACAATTAACAGTTAAGTTATAACTATCCAAATCATGATAGTATAAATCTCCAACTTCATGAGCTTTTGATAAACGCTTTGGCATAGTAGAAAGATTATGCCATTTATTAGATTCAGAAGCTATTCTTAAAAGCTTAGAACTAAAATTATTACCTACATTGGCATTATCTCTATCTGTTTCAACACCAATTTGCTTTATAGCTTTCATTAAATCTGATTTTATATCTCTTACCTTCGTTCTTTCTCTTCTGTAGTTAGAATAAGCAATAGCTACGTCTTGATGACCACTGTCCTTTAGTGCTTTTTCTACTAAATTTTGAATTTCTTCTACTGAAATTTTTGCTTTTTCAGATAATTCTATATAACTTATAACTCTTTGAACTGAATCTAGCACTTGACTTGTTCTTAAGTTTAATCCTTCTTCAGTAGCCGCCCTATTAATGGCATGAGCTATTTTGTCTGCATTAAATTGTACTTCTCTCCCATCCCTTTTAACTACATATAGCATTTTAAAAATCACCACCACACAATATATAGTGTCTTAAGACACGTTCATATTATACTTCATTCCATAATATATATCAATGCCATTTTTAATTATATTTTTGTTATATATGATATTTATTATAATATTAGTCCGATTTGCTCCTTTTTTTGCATTACTTCAAAGTTGTTTATATTATTATTTAATATTGATTTTTACTTAATATTTTTTGTTTGTTAATTATATTTAATTTTACATTTTTGTTGAATAACCCTATCAGTTCTGATATAGTTAATTATATCAATACTGATATAATTAACTATATCAATAGTGGTATGTTTAATTTAATAATCAAGGAGGCATCTTTTAATGGAAAAAATAGCACTAATAACTGATAGCGCTGCTGATTTACCAAAGGAAATAATAAATAAATATAATATAAATGTTTTACCTTTTAGAATAATATATTCTAATGGGGAATATAAAGATGGTGTAGATATAACACCAGATGAAGTATATAGTTCCTTAGAAAAAGAAATTCCAAGCACATCACTTCCAAGTATGGAAGAAATGGAAAATCTTTTTTCTACACTAGAAAAAGAAGGATATACTCATGCAATATGCATTCATATATCAAGTACCCTTTCAGGTACAGCAAATTCAATAAGACTTGTTGCAGAAAATCATCCCAATATTACATCATATATATATGATACAAAAACATTAACAGGTGCACAGGGTGATATTGTAATAGAAACTGCAAAAAGCATTGAAAATGGTTCTTCTTACGAAAATATAATAAATATGTTGCCAGAATTACGAAAAAAAGTACATTGTTTCTTTACCATTGATACCTTGTTATATTTAAAGAAAGGTGGCAGAATTGGTCGTGTTGCTGGTACTATTGGTGAATTGTTAAATCTTAAACCTATTATAGAAGTAGCAGATGACGGAATATATAATACTTATGCAAAAGCACGTGGAAGAAAACAAGCAATTAAAAAATTACATGAAATTTTAGATAATTTTTTATCTAAAGGGAAATGTAACATCGCCGTTTTACATGGTCATGCCAAAGAAGATTGTATAGATTTCTATAATTCAATAAAAGATAATCCTAATATATTAGATATTAGAACAGGAGAAATAAGTCCTTCCCTTGGAATCAATACAGGAGCAGGTCTTATAGGTCTTATTATTCAAGAGGTTTAAATTTGCTTATGGCAAGGAATAATTTAGATTACAATAACATCAAAGAAGAAGAAAAAAGATTATATAAAGAATATAAAGAAAATCTTGCAAAACTTAAAAAAGTAAAACAGGAAAGAGAAGCTGTTGGACAAATTTTCACTAAAGGTTTGCTTCCTATATATGTTCTATATATCCTAACCCTATCTCCATCAAATGGAAATGATATTTCAAAAAAAATAGGAGAAAGAACTTCTGGCTTATGGCTTCCTAGCACTGGTGGAATTTATCCACTTCTAAAAAAATTTGAAAAAGAAGGCTTTGTTGTAGGCCAGTGGGATGACCCAAAGAAAAAATTTAAAAAAATATACACTCTTACTGATAAAGGAAAGGAAGAGTTTAAAAATAAAAAAGATTTATTAAAACCAAGAATAGAAGAATCACTTAGGGTATTTGAAATAATTTATAATGATATATACTAAAAAGGCTGCCAGTTAGCAGCCCTTTTTTTATTTCTCACTTTTCTTTTTTAATATTAATGATTGTGATAAACCCAAAATAGCAAATCCAATAATTTTAGCTAAATTTGAACCATCTGATGTATGAGATTTATCTTCTTTACTATCTTTATCACTATCAACAGTTTCATTATCTTTTCCTTCTGTTTCTTCAGATTTATTATCCTGATCTAAATTGTTGTCTTTTTCATTGTCTGTTTTATCATTGTCATCTGGTATAATTATTTCCTCATTATCCTTTGGTGTACTTGTACTCTTATCTTCATCATCCTTTGGTGTACTTGTACTCTTATCTTCATCATCCTTTGGTGTGCTTGTGCTCTTATCTTCATCACCCTTTGGTGTACTTGTGCTTTTATCTTCATCACCCTTTGGTGTACTTGTGCTTTTATCTTCATCACCTTTTGGTGTGCTTGTACTCTTATCTTCATCATCCTTTGGTGTTGTTTCTGGTTTATTATCATCTTCTTGATATTCAAAACCACTATCATCATTATAATTAAAAATAACTGAATCGTAGCCATATTCATTTTTTACTGTAATTTTTAATTTTTTTATGTATTCAAACTCTATATATCTTTCGTCATCTTTATTGATGATATTGCTTTCCTCACTCCAACTTAATGTACTTTCTTTAGAAAAATCTCTAACTAATTTATATGGAGTAAACTCATCTGCCCAATATCCGCTAGGTGCATTACTCTTTTCTAATGATAAAGCTTCAATTTTATATTCATTATTTTCTCCATAAGCTTCTATTGCGCAATTAATATTTCTTACGCTATTTTCATCTGTACTATTTAATGAAACCTTTTTGATTTTAGGTGCTTTTTCATCTTTATCAGAAATTGTAATATGCATATTTTTCTCTGCTCTTGCTGCACCTTCAGGTTCACCATTACTATTATAACCAACTACCTTAACATTATAATCTCCAGCCTTATCGGGTTTCCAATTAAGATAATTTGATCTATATTCCATGTCTATTAATTTATCATTAACATACAATTCGTAATATATATATCCCCTTTCACCTTTAAATTCAAGAGAACTATTAGTATTAAATTGCAAGTTATTTGAATCTACAATCTCTTCATTTATTGAAGTTTTAAGATCTTGTATTTTTTTATTATTTGCAGGTTCTGCTGAAAAATTATATTCTTTAGAATCATAGCCATATTCATTTTCAGCAATTACCTTAATTGAATATCCAACTACCATACCTTCTTCTGGTAAAACCCTCATCTGATTCCAAGTGATATTATTATTATCTATAAAATCAGATATATTATGATAGCAATATAAAGGTGTAATTTCATTATCACCATCTTTAGCTACTTGAAATTCTCTTACTTGAAATTTATATTTAACATTATCTCCTGATGTATTTGCTACACACTCTAAATCAAAGTTTGCTTTACTAAAAATATCTATATTTCGTATTTTAGGTGCTCTATAATCTTTTTCTAACGCTTCAAAATATATATCCTTTTCTTCAAAAGTATCATCATTTGAATTTTCACCTACTAATTTTACTTTATATGCTCCTTCTTCTTCTGGATTCCAATAAAAAACATTAGTATCTGAGCTTTCTTCTAATAAATTATCATTTACATATATCTTGTAATTATCCCATTTATTATCAACAGTAAATTTTATTTTTGACCCAACATTTACTTTAATATTGCTATCATAATTTAAATCATCATTAACTGAAACCTTAAGATTTGAAATTTTGTTATCTTCCTGAAGTGTCACATTACTTTTTGAAAAAATAGATGATGCATTAACAATATTATAACCAGTAGTTGATAATATCATCCCCATTGTAGCTATACATATTACTCTTTTTATTGTTTTATTCACTTAAATCCCCCCAATAGACAATATACAACAAAATTATTGCTATTTTCATTATGGCACATTGGCTTGTAAATGTCTACAACCAAAAGAACTATTACAAATAAAAGAGCATGCTACAATAATTAAAAAATTAATCATTTTGCAGCATGCTCACTCCGCTTAAATATTAAAACTCTAATGTGCACTTATAGCATTTACAGGGCAACTTGCTTCAGCATCCTTAACATCATCTTCACAATCACTTGGTACTTCAGATACTATTACCTCTGCTTTACCACTATCACCCATTTGAAATACCTTATCACATATAGTAGGACATAAACCACATGAAATACATGTATCTTGATCTACATTTGCTTTCATAAAAAAACCTCCTTAAAAAATACTTATTCTAAAATATTTTAACCAATAAGGAGGTTTTTTATTCTAATATAATCCCTCAAATATTGATGAATATAATGGACTATCCTTAACATATTCTTCAGCCTTACCATTTTCTAAGGCAGCTGTAAACTCCATATCTATAGGAAGTTCACCAATTAGAGGCAATCCTAAATATTCCGCATGTTCATCTGCACTCTTACTGCTAAACACACGCAATTTCTTTTGACAACTATCACACATTATGTATGACATGTTTTCCACTACTCCTCTTATTTTAACCCCAACTTTTTCAGCCATAATAACTACTTTTTTTACTATCATAGAAACCATATCTTGAGGAGTAGATACTATTATCATTTCCTTTAATGGTATGTCTTGCATTACTGTCAAAGCAATATCTCCAGTTCCTGGAGGCATATCAATTAATAAATAATCTAAATCTCCCCACTCTGTATCTACATACATTTGATTTAATACTCCTGTTATAACAGGTCCTCTCCAAATGACAGGTTGATCTTCAACTTGTGTTAAAAGGTTCATTGAAATAACCTTTATTCCACTTTCTGTTTCAACAGGTTGAAATTTAACATTGTTATCATCAATAGGAATTATATTACCTCTTTTTGTATTTATCCCAAAAAATCTTGGCATTGATGGTCCTGTAATATCAGCATCAAGCACTCCAACTTTGTATCCTTTCTTATTCAACTCAGATGCAAGTATTCCTGTGACAGTTGACTTTCCAACTCCACCTTTACCACTTATAACACCTATAATATTTTTTATTTTTCCATACTTAGGTAATACCTTAACTGCAAATTGAGTTTTACCTTTTGAATCACATGATTCAGATTTACAAGTTCCTTTACTAGGACATTTGTCACAACTACTACTCATTTAAATTTCTCCTTTCTTTTACCAGTTATCTGGCTTTTCATTAGCTTCACTTACTGTAATTTTCCAACCTTTATATTCATAAGATCCTGATACATAATATGTCTCATAGACCTTATCTTTTTGATTGTCTACTGTTATTGTTGTTTTAAATATCTTTGTACTATATCCTGCATTTTTAACTGTTATTATAGTATCAAAATCTGATAAATTATTATTAGTTAATTGTATATTTGAAATTTCTTTTTGCATTTTATTTTTGAAATCCAACAAATCCACTGAAAACATATATTTTAAACAATTAACATCACCTGATATATCAATTCCAACTTTATGTTCGGAATCATCAAGCTGATCTTTATCTTTTTTTAGAACCTCTATTATAGAATCATAATAAATCTCTTCAAAATTTTTAGGTTTACTAATAAATGATAAATTTTGCCTTATTGTCTGATCTAAATCATTTGATATATCATAAATATTATCATCATTATAAAAATTTCCCACACCATTTTCATCAACATTAACTACATACTGATATTTTTTAACCTCATCACCAATATATACTTCTAAAACGTAATCAGGATCTAATGATGTTTTCTCTTCTCTAATTTTTCCCTTTTTTAATATGTCATATATATCCCTTATTGCACTATTATCTGTAACTATAAATCTAAATCCAGGATCCCTTGAATTTTGTATAATAATTTTATCAACATTTTCTTGTATTATATAGTCAAAATCTTGATTTTTAATTTTAAGTTTTACTTGAGCAGAATCTAAAATATCACATCCAACGAACGAATATGTAAATATTATTAATAAAGCTATTAAAATTATGTTTTTACTATGCTTCAATATTGTTCACTCTTCCTTTTTTATTTGACCAAATAAATAATATAACTCCTAAAATCAAAGTACCTATAGCTATCCATTGTGATGTAGAAAGAAGCCATAATGCTCCTCTTTCATCATCTCTTAAAAATTCTATTATAAATCTTCCTATACTATAAGATATAACATAAGCTGATGTAAGCTTTCCAGATTTAACATTAGTGTTTCTTGAATAAATTATTAAAAATGCACCTAAAATAAAATCAAATAGTGACGAATATAATTGTGTAGGATGAAGAACTATACCTGATGGTGCTAAAGAATCAACGGGAAATGTAACTCCTAAAAATAAATCTGTAGCCTTTCCATAACAGCATCCAGCTAAAAAGCAGCCTATTCTTCCAAAACCTTGTGCTATGGCTAGTCCCGGTGCAATAATATCAGTAATACTAAAAAAATCCCATTGCTTTTTCTTAGTATATATATATACACATAAAGCACCTAAAATTATAGCTCCATAAACTACAAAGCCTTCTCCAAAATTATAAAGAAGTGATGGATCATTTATAATATCCTTTATATTAACCAATATAAAAAGTAGTTTACCTCCAACAATTCCAGAGATAACTGTTAATATCATTAAATTTGTAAGATTGTCTTCGTTATATCCCTTTTCTTTTCCTTTTCTTAAAAACATTAGTCCAGCTATTATAATTCCTATTGCAATCATTAATCCATAACTATAAACTTTTATTCCAAAAATCTGAAATAATACCATTCTCATTGCTATCGTATCCTCCAATTTAAAATATTATATTTATATAACATTTTAGGAGAAGCTTAATTTAGCTTCTCCTATAACTAATTAGATTATAATACTTTATAGTATTAATAGCAAACTATTCTTAAAATTTGCTATTATATGACTATTCCTTTGCTGGGACAACAACCATAGACTTTTTATAATCATAAAACATAAGCCAAAGACCTGTCTTTTCATTTTCTGTCTGCATCCATGTTACAAATCCAGTTCTGCCACCATATGGTTGGTTTTGTTTTCCTTTGCCTCCAGGAACACCATAAACAATATATTTTAAATTTCCCTTTTCATCACATTTATAGCCCATTACAAAATATCCATATTTTTTTATATAAGGATAATAATTTATCATAGGATAATATGCTATTGTATATTTATTATAATTTGATGTGTCACACATGTCTTCTATTGATGAAACTTGGGCTTTATACCATTTACAATATTTTATTTCTTTATATTTGTCTTTTAATAAAGTAAAATCACTTACTACTTTTTCAAAAAATTCTCCAAGCTTGCCTTTTAGGTTAAAATCATAAGGATCTATTTTTTCGTCTTTTCTATCTTCAATTTCTTTTTCATATTCTTCAAATTTATTACGTTTTAATTCTCTATCGCATTTTAATTCTTTATTACATTTTAACTCTCTAGAACACTTTAAACACTCTTCACATTCAGGTTCAATTTTCTTACATTCGCATTTAATATCATCTTTCTTATTTTCAACTTCTTTGCTAACTTCTTTTTCCTTGCAAGACTTTGACTCTTTATGTTCTTTTTTTGTTTACACTCAGTTTCATCTTTACAGTTATGACTCTTTTCTTTATGTTCACAGAATTTAGAAGAATTATGTTTGTCTTTATCCTTCTTATTGTCTTTATTTTTGAGTTCTACAAAATCTTTAGGAATCTCTTCTTCTTTATAATTACATACCTTGCATTTTTTCCAATCGTCGCCAACAGATTCACTATTATTAAATCCATAAAGCATAAATGACATGTTATCATCTACCATTTTGAAAATTCCCGCACCAGATATATCTTCATAATTAACATTTAATCCCGCAATATTATTTATATAATATTCTTTCATGCACTGACCCTTTAATGAATCATCTATTTTTATAGGACCTAAGTTAATTATTTTTCTGTTATCCTTTTTATAACAAATAAGAACCATATAATACTTTTCTGTAGATTCTAAATTTTGAATGTAAAAAGAAATTTTGCACCTATCTCCCTTTGCTTCAATTTTAGCATATCCTGATATCTGTTTAGATGATACTTCATTTTTGTTATCTTTATCTGCTTGTAATATTATAAAATTTCTATATAATTTATTATGCCCCAAATAAAAAACCTCCACACATACTTTTTTAATACAGTATATGATTAGATTCTTACATTATTCCAAAAGCAATTATTTTATCTAAGCTTAATTATTTCTTCAGTTAAATTTCTAAACTCTTCAAGGCTTAATGTTTCACCACGCCTTTTAGGATCAATTGATGCATTTTCAAATGCCTTTAATATATCTTCTTTTTTCATATTTAAGAATTTAACTCCATTTAATAAAGTTTTTCTTCTCATATTAAATGCATTTCTAATTATTTTAAACATCAAATCTTCATCTGTAACATCTACTCTAGGTTTTTCTAATCTATCTAACCTTATTACTATAGAATCTACCTTAGGTTGTGGAATAAATGCCCCTGGAGATACTCTTTTTATAATCTTAGTATTACAATAGTATTGAACAAGTAATGAAAGAGAACCATATTCTTTACAATTAGGTTCTGCATCGATTCTTTCAGCTACTTCCTTTTGTATCATTATTGTTAAGGACTTAAAATTATATTGTTCTTTTAATAATTTTACTATGATAGGTGTAGTTACATAGTAAGGCAAATTAGCCACAAGTTTTACACTTTTATGATCCTTTATAATTTCTTTAAAATCCACCTTTAATGCATCATCATGTATAAGTGTAAAATTCTCTTCTTGAGAAAGTTCATTTTCCAAAATAGGTATTAAATCATTATCAAGTTCTATAGATACTACTTCAGCTGCTTTTTGAAGAAGCTTTGCTGTAAGAGAACCTACACCAGGCCCTATTTCTATAACTAAGTCATCCTTACATACATCTGCACCTTCTACAATACTATCTAAAATACTTTCATCGTGAAGGAAATTTTGTCCAAGGCTCTTTGAAAATTTAAAATTATACTTTTTAACAATTTCTTGAGTACTATAATTTTTTATATCCATTCATTATTCTCCTAATTCTTTTTGTATAACATCTATAGCTTTTATAAATTCTTCTTTAGATATACCATAATTATTTAATCTTGTAACAATTTGAGCTGCATTTCCATATCCTATTCCAAGTTCTTTTCCTAAAATAATTCTTCGCTTTTTAGAATCTGGATTTCCTGCTAACTTAAAATGATACATATCTTGCATATTATAAAATTCAACTTTATCTTCTAATGTTACCTTTGCATTTTCTAATGCCTTAATTATTACTTCTGGTGTTGCGTTCTCAACTCCAATATCTCCGTCTTTCAAACCATCTTCTTGTGATATATATGCATGTCTTACACCTTTTACTCTCTTAGAAATAATACTTCTTATTTTTTCACCTGCAAAGTCAGGATCAGTAAATACAATAACTCCTTTTCTTTTTTGTGCTTCTTTTATTCTAGCTATTACTTTAGCATTTATTCCAAATCCACCTACTGCAATCATTTCCGCATCAACAGCTTTCTTTACCGCAGCAATATCGTCCCTTCCCTCTACAACAATAACTTCTTTTATCAAAATAATACTTCCTTTCAAAATCATTTTTGCAAATACTTCTTATTATAATTTATCATATTTATAATGAAAATCAAAATGTACACTTTCCTTAAAGAAAAAAGAATGCAAAAGTATGTAAACGTAATCTTTTTTCTCAAGGAAAATTTCACGTTATTCATAAATTTACATTCTAATAATTTTTATATTTTACCATTCACCTGGATATGCTATTATTCCAACTTCTATATTGTACTTTCTACCCCAACTGCTACATTCTGACGATGAGTTAAGATACACATCTATTATGTTGCCTTTTATTGCTCCGCCAGTATCAGCTGCTATAGCTTTTCCATAACCACTTACATATACTAAACTTCCAAGTGGTATTACTCTAGGATCAACTGCAATTGTACCAATTACACCATCTGAAGCCTTTACAGGTTTTCTACCTGTTGCAGTAGTATTATGCCCTGAATATGCAGTTGCTTGCATTGAAAGTTTTTTCTTTACTTTTATTTCGCCGCCTCTACTTGCAATAAACTGACTACCACCTTTTGTTACAACTTCATCTTGAGTAGGCTTTGTAGGTCTTTGGCTTATTTCATCCTTTGATATTATTTCGCCATCATGTTTAACAACTTTATATGTTACTTCTTTCTCACCATTTATGCCAGGTGTTGTAACTTCCTTAAAGGATATATCTTTGTCATAATCAACTACCTCTGAAGAACTATAAGGCATTACTTGTGTTTCCACTACTTCTTCCACATCAACCTTTGTTATTTTTATATCCATTCCAGAATCCAATTTAGTTTCTTTTTCTGGTGAAACTATATCTTCATTTTTGAATTCTATACCATTGCTTTTTAAATATTCTTCCTCAGCAACTAACATATCTTCTACTGTATCTTCTGCTGTGTCTAAACTTACTTCTTTACCCGAAACTGTAAGGTTTACTGGCACGGCTCTTTTTATATTTACTTCTTGATTACTTTTTATCTTAGTACCTAGTGCAGGTTCTATCTTGTCCTTTTCAGATATCTCAATTCCCTCTTCCTTAAGCAGATCATCAACTGTACTCTTATAAGTAATGTAAGTTTGTTCTTCTCCGTCTATGTTAATCTTTATACTTTTTCTCATTGCAACTATTGTTCCCGTTACAATACAAGCTATTACAATTATGCCTAATATTATCTTTGCTTTGGGATCCTTAGAAAAACTTTTCACAAAGTAATTCTTAAGATTTCCTTTTTTCATAAAATAATAAACCTCCTTTGGTAAGAGCTCATGAGAATTATATATCTATTTTATGCATTCTGTCAAATTTGACATTTTTGAAAGTTTTAAAAAGTTAGTATTTTCAAGGCTTTCAGCCTATTCTTCATGAAACTCTTTATATATATGTTTTACCATATTTTCCCAAAGAAGTCAACTCTCTATATTTTAGTGTGAAATTTTACTCATTAATCTAAATAAATTTTCATTAACTTGTTTATTTAAATCTCTGCCATCCACATTTTTAATTTCTGCTATTTTATCTAATACAAATTCAATATAATCTGATCTATTAGTCTTACCTCTATTAGGTTCTGGAGCCATATAAGGGCAATCCGTTTCTACAAGAAGCCTATCAAGCGGAACATTTTTCACAACTTCTCTTAGCTTTTTTGAATTTTTAAAAGTTACTACCCCAGTAACTCCTATATAGTATCCAAGTTTCAAGCATTCCTTAGCAAATTCTACACTACCAGAAAAGCAATGAACAGTTCCTATTACGCCTTCAAATTCCTTCATAATTTCTAATGTATCTTTATGCGCATCTCTATCATGAATTATTACAGGTAGCTTTAACTTCTTAGCTAGCTGCATTTGTTTTCTAAAAACATCTTTTTGAATTTCTCTAGACGGATTTTCCTCCCAATAATAATCAAGTCCAATCTCACCTATAGCAACAATCTTTTTGTTGTTTTTTATGATATCTTCAAATTCCTTGATGCATTTATCGCTAAATTCATTTGCATTTTCAGGATGAATTCCTACAGCTCCATAAATAAAATCCCATTTATTTACAATTTCACATGTTTTACCTACACTTTCATAGGATGAAGAACAGTTAACAGCACCAATAACACCATTTTCCTGCAATTCTTTTAAAAGTTCATTTCTATTTTGATCAAATTTCTCATCATCATAATGAGCATGGCTATCAAATATTGCATATTTATTCATATCAAAAACTCCTAAAATATTCTTAAAGTTCATTTATTTTGATTGTTTCTTGCTTACCAAGCACCATGTCTTTAATTGTAACTTGTTCATTTGATACTTCATCTTCACCTATAATTACTACCTTGTTAATACCTAATTTATTAGCATATGACATCTTTTTCTTAAACTTATCTTCCTCTAAATAAATTTCTGCACTATATCCTTTTTCTTGAAGCATATTGCAAACTTTTGTACAATACTCAAAGTTTTCTCCCATAGGTAAAATTAAATAATCTACTGAATTATTAAGTGCATAATTATCCACAAATCCAATTTCACTTAGGACAAAAAATAATCTTGTTAAACCAATAGACATTCCAACCCCAGGAAGTAAATTATCAGTATAATTTTGAGCTAAATTATCATATCTACCTCCTGAAGATATTGAGCCATATCCTTCATTTCCTACTAATAAAGTTTCAAAAACTGTGCCTGTATAATAGTCTAAGCCCCTTATTATTTTTAAATCTATTTTTAGGTTGTCCTCATTTACACCAAATAATTTTAAGCAATTTACTACCTTTTCAAGTTCATCTACTCCTAATTCAAACAAATCATTTTTTATGTCAATAGATCTTAAATTCTTAATTATAGTAGAATTGTCACCTGATATTGCCATAACATCCACTATAGTTTTGCTTTTTTCTTCACCTACAATTTCTTTTAATTCTGATTCAAAGGTTTCTTTACCTATTTTGTCATATTTATCAATAAGAATCATAACTTCCATTTCGTTTTCAATTTGTAATTCCTTTATAACACCTTTTAAAATCTTTCTGTTACTTATTTGAATCTTAAAGTCATTTATTCCTATAGCTTTTAGTGCTTTATATACTGTACTTACTACTAAAGCATCATTTTTTTCATCAAGCTTTCCATTTCCTACAATATCAACATCACATTGATAGAATTCTCTATACCTTCCTCTTTGATTCCTTTCGCCTCTATATACCTTTCCTATTTGATATCTTTTAAATGGAAAAATTAAATCATTATAATGTTGAGCAACATATCTTGCAAATGGAACTGTCAAATCAAATCTTAAAGCAAGTTCTTTACTTCCCTTTGTAAATTGATATACTTGTTTTTCTGTTTCTCCTGCAGATTTTGCAAGAAGCACTGATGCTTTTTCAATTACTGGTGTATCTATTGGTAAAAAACCATTGTCTCTATATACCTTTGTTATTTTTTTTACCATATCATCAAATATAACTTGCTTTTCAGGAAGTAATTCCATAAATCCTGGCAAAATGCTTGGTGTAATTTTTTTATTATTTTTCATTATTCCACTCCTTAACAAAACAATAAGACAAATATACTTATATTATTGAATATTTCTATATACTAAGATTAGTATACATTTTTGTAATAAATTAATCAAACATACAATGAAAAATGGAAAATGGTATTCATAAAAAACAAATTCCATAATCCATATATTAAATAATTTTATAACCACTCTTTAAGTTTTCTCAAATTATTATCATAATCTTTAATTACTCCACTTATGGTATCCTTTAAATCATTTTCAAAATAATCATGTTCTTTTAAAAACTTATTAGCATTTTTCATGCCCATTTCCATAGCCTTTACAGCTTGCTGTACTATTTCTTTGTCTTCATCAGCTGGAATAAGTTTAATTTTCTGAAAAACTTCACCCATAAGTCCTGTCAAACCAATTGAATCTGTAGGTTCACCCCCAAGTTGTTGAATTTTTCTAATAATAGCTTCTTCATGACCTTTAAAGGAATTTATTATACTTTCTATATCCTTTTTTATAGGCATTGCGTGAGCCTTTTCGTAGTAATCCTTAAAAGATATTATTCCCATATAAATACCCTTTAAAAATTTATTCATTTCATTAATAATATCTTTATTATTATTATCTTGTGAATATTTCTCATTATTGTCCATAAAAATCACCTCAAATTATATTTTTCCCTGAATTATATTCATTATTCATTTAATATAATTTAAATAATAATTATTTTACTCTTATTTATTAACTAATAATGTATATTTTGTAATACAATTACACTGTTTTTCTTTAAACAATCAATATTTTTTTGTTTTTTTATTTCATATGCGATTTTTGTCACATTATTGTCACAAAACTAATATATTATAATAAATGTAAAGTAGTTAAAGCATTATTTACCCCTTATAACCATCCTATTTAGTATGGTTATCAAGGCATTTCTCCCCCCTATTGGAATGCCTTGATTTTTTTATTTATAAAAATAGCCTATTACATTAAAATTTTAATGCAATAGGCTATTTTAATTTTTATCTTACAATACTTCCTGATTCTAAATCTCCTGGATCTACAACCTTTAATACACTATCATCATCAGTTGCTGCTGCAAGTATCATACCCTGTGATAATTCACCTCTTAATTTAACAGGCTTTAAGTTTGCTACAAGAACAACATTTTTACCTATTAAATCTTCTGGTTTATAATATTTAGATATACCAGAAACAACTTGACGCTCCTCTCCACCTAAATCTATCTTTAATTTTAGTAATTTTTTTGCTCCTTTTACAGGTTCACAATCTTTAACCTTTACTACTCTTAAGTCTATTTTTTCAAAATCATCAATTGTTATTTCATCTTTTATAGGCTTTATAGGTTTTCTATTTTCAGCCTTTTTAGCTTCTGCTATTTTCTCTAATTCTTTTAATTTTTCTTCTACATCTATTCTTGGGAATAAATTTTCACCCTTTTTAACTTTTGCATCTAAAATTGTTCCATTAAATTCTTTTAATGAATCCCAAGAGTCATTTGTTATATTTAATTGTTCTTTTATTTTAGAAGCTGTTTCTGGCAAGAATGCTGACAAAATAACTTCTACAAATCTTAAACTTTCAGCAAGATTATATAAAACTGTTCCTAATCTTTCCTTTTTACTATCATCTTTTGCTAATATCCAAGGTGTTGTTTCATCAATATATTTATTAGCTCTGCCAACTAAATTAAATACATTTTCTAAAGCTTCAGGAATTCTTAAATCATTAATACATCCTTCTACCTTCTTTGGAGTACTTAATGCTAAATCAATAAGTTCCTTATCTATATCTTCAAGTTCTCCTTGTTTTGGCATATTACCATCAAAATATTTTTCAATCATTGCAACTGTTCTTGAAACTAAATTTCCAAGGTCATTACAAAGATCAGAATTTATTTTTTTGATAAATACTTCATTGTTAAATATTCCATCTGATCCAAATGGTATTTCCCTAAGTAAATAATATCTTACAGCATCTGTGCCAAATATATTTACAAGAACTACTGGATCTACAACATTTCCCTTTGATTTTGACATTTTACCGCCATCTCCAGCAAGAAGCCATCCATGTCCAAATACTTTTTTAGGAAGTGGTAATCCTAAAGCCATTAACATTATTGGCCAATAAATTGTATGGAATCTTATAATATCCTTTCCTACTAAATGAACATCAGCAGGCCAATATTTTTCTAGTTTTTCTGTGTTATCGCTACCATATCCAAGAGCTGTTATATAGTTAGACAATGCATCTATCCAAACATATACTACATGCTTTTCATCAAAAGTTACTGGAATACCCCAATCAAAACTTGTTCTTGAAACACAAAGATCTTGAAGTCCTGGCTTTAAGAAATTATTAAGCATTTCATTCTTTCTTGATTCTGGTTGTATAAAATCAGGATGATCTTCTATATATTTTATTAATCTATCTGCATATTTACTCATTTTAAAGAAATATGCTTCTTCTTTCGATTTTTCTACTGGTCTGCCACAGTCAGGACACTTTCCATCTACCAACTGAGTTTCTGTCCAAAATGATTCACAAGGTGTGCAATACATTCCTTCGTAAGAACTCTTATATATATCTCCTTGATCATAAAGTTTCTTAAATATTTTTTGAACTGCTTTAACATGATAATCATCTGTAGTTCTAATAAATTTATCATAGCTTATATTAAGCATTTTCCAAAGTTCTTTTATACCTGCAACAATTTCATCAACATGTTCTATTGGTTTTATTCCCTTTTTTTCAGCTATTCTTTGTATTTTTTGTCCATGTTCATCACTTCCAGTTAAGAACATAACATCATAACCACTTAATCTCTTAAATCTAGCTATAGCATCTGCTGCTACTGTTGTATAAGTGTTACCAATATGAAGATTTGCTGATGGATAATATATTGGTGTTGTAATATAAAAAGTATCTTTACTCATTTTTTTACCTCCATTATATAAAAAAACCTCTATATAAGAATTTTTATCTTACATAGAGGCGTAATTAACGCGTTACCACTCTACTTTTCTTTTATTTCACAATAAAAGACTCATTAAGTGACTTCTTCAAAAAATCTATCACCCTACAATATAACGGTTGTAACCGTAATCTCCTTACTAAAAAGCTCAAAGATTCTGCTCACGAGGCCATATTCATAAAATTTATGCTACTGACTTTCACCAACAATCAGCTCTCTAAAAGCTTCAATTTTATTACTCTTCTCATCACTGCATTTATTTTATAATAAATCAATTAATTTATAATGTCAAATATCTACTTTTTCTTGCTATTTTTCTTCATCATAGCTATTAAAATTATTATTCCAAGTAAAGCTGAAACTATATAACCTATAAGTCCTATTATAGAAAGCCCCATGTATGTAGGACCAACTCTACTATTTATCATAAGTGATGATCCTATTACTATAGATGCTACAATAACTCCACCTGTTATTCTATTTACCATTTTATCTGCTTGATCTATAATATCGTCAAGTCTCAGAATCTTAAAATTAATAGTCCCCTTTCCATTTGACATCTTATTCAAAACCTCTAATGTTTTAGTGGGAATTCTTAAAGAATCTCTTGTAAATTCATAAATACTCATTACTAATTCTTCTTTATCTATTTCTTTTAATAAGCCAAACTTTCCTTTTAATTTTGCAAAGGATATAACAGCGTTTATTATTTCAAAATCAGGATCTATCTCTGCAACTACACCCTCTAATATAATTAATCCTCTTATAAGTATTGTAAGCTCTGTTGGCAATTGTATATTATTTTTCTTTGTAATTGTAAATATCTCTTGAAGCATAATTGCAATTTTTATGTTTTTCAAGCTTGTAGTAAGATAATTATCAACTAAATATGAAACATCTTCATATAAATCGCCTCTATCAACTCTTCCTTTTTTTATCCCAATAGCAAGTATACAATCTACAAGCTTGTTTTTATCTCTTGTAGCTATAGCAATAACTGAAGAATTAAGCCACTGTTTAAGTGATTCATCTAATTCACCCATTATTCCAAAATCAAGGAAGCATATTCTATTATTGTATATAAACAAATTTCCAGGATGAGGATCCCCATGAAAAAAGCCATCTTCAAAAACCTGTTTACAATATGACAATGCAAGCTTATTAGCTACATCTTTAGGCTCATATCCTTCGTTTTTAAGCTTTTTCAAGTCAGTAATCTTAAAACCATCTATTTTTTCTAATATTAATATTTTTTTGCTCCAAATTTCTGTTATTATTTTAGGCGCACATATTGAATTTACTTCTTTATTATTTTCACTGAATTTAAGAATATTTCTTCCTTCATTAATAAAATCTAATTCTTTTACTGTAGTCTTTTCTATTTCATCTAAAACTTCTAACGGATCTACTATTCCTATATTTATTCTTGTATTGGTAAATTTAATTATTCTTTTTAAAATAGAAATATCCATTTTCATTTTTTCATCTATTTCAGGTCTTTGAAACTTAACTACTACTTGTCTTCCATCATATAAAACAGCTTCATGTACTTGAGCAACAGATGCGCATGCTAAAGGTTTTTCACTTAAATATTTGAAACATTCATCCATATTTTTAGAGGTAGTTTCCTCAAAAACCTTGCGTAAATTTTCCATACTTTCCTTAGGAGCCGAGTCCTGTAATTTAGAAAGTTGTTTTATGTATTCTTCAGGTAAAATATCTGTTCTTGTACTTAATATCTGGCCTATTTTTATGAAAGTTGAACCTAGTTCTTCTAGTGCTTTTCTAAGATTTTCAGGTGATTTTTGATTATGCTTTTTTTTGTTTTCTACCATATATCCAAATCCATAATATGCAAAAACTTTTACTATTTCTTTGAATCTATCTCTAGATTTACCCATAAAAATTCTACTCCTTGTATACCAATCGAAATTTACAATAAAACACCTTATAGTATATGAAAAATTCAGCAGCAAAACAATAATTATTTTGCTGCTTTTCTATGTATATTTACTCTTCTTCTTTTTCGTCTTGTTTTGACACTTCATTTAGTCTATTTTCTAAAATTTCTACTTTTCTTTTTAATTCTAAAACATCAGATCTAGTAGCAAAATTCATTTCCTGCAACATTTCTCTTAAACCATCTTTTGTTATAGGCATTAAGCTATCTACAGTTTCTTTAACTTCAGTACCTTTGTTTGTAATATTTCTCTTTAATTCTTCTGTTAATTCTTTTCCGTCTTCCACTGTAAGTTTTCCTTTTTTTACCCATCCAGTTATAATATCTGAAGCCTTTTCAATTGTTAGAGCTGCAGCTCCTACTCCAGCTAAAAGAATATTACCTGCTTCTTTTTTCATATTAACCATCTCCTATTAATTCTCTTTATTGTTCATAAAATTTTCTATGTCTTGTATACATTTTATCATATTTTTAGTTAAAATGTCTGCACCATTTGAAGTTACAAGTACATCATCTTCAATTCTTATTCCAATAGATTCTTCTTCAATATATATACCAGGTTCTACAGTCCATACCATTCCTTCTTTAAATATTGTATCTCTATTTTCTGAATCAATATCATGAGTATCAAGACCTAAACTATGACCAATACTATGCCAATAATATTTAGATACATCTTTTTTATCTTTTATAAGACCAAGTTTTATACATTCTTCTGCAATCCAGTCTTTTGCTTTTAAATTTAATTCCTTATATTTAACTCCAGGCTTAATTTCTTTTATAACTTTTTCATTTACTCTTAAAACAGCATTATAAACTTCTTTTTGTCTTTCTGTAAACTTACCATTTGCCGGAAATGTTCTTGTTATATCCGCATTGTAATAATTATTTTGTGCCCCTAAATCAAAAAGAACTAAATCACCATCTTTTATAGTACTATTATTATCAACATAATGAAGAATAGTTGCATTTTTACCTGATGCAGCTATTGTTTTAAATGCATAATCTTTTATACCTCTATTTCTGCATGCAAATTCAAAATAAGATTCTGCTTGGTATTCTTTCATGTTAGGTTTAACATTTTTCATAATACTTTCTACACCTTCAATTGTTATTTCAATTGCCTTTTTTATTTCCTCTATTTCTTCATCACTTTTTACTAATCTGAGATCTTTTATAGTAGGTCTTAAATTTTTTATCCACACATTTGGATACTTTTTATTAATTTCCTGTGCAAAACTTTGAACACTTGTGCATAAACCATCATAATCATCATTTTCTAAATCAAGATATAAAATTAAATTTTCACTATTTGCAAACAATTTATTAATCTCATTTTTAAATTCATTCATATATCTTATATCTGATACATTGGAAATTTCCTTAGCTTCATAATCTCTTAAGGTTTTCCCTACCCATCTTTCCCTTTCTTCATCAATTTCCTTTAAAAATAATATTTCTTTTACATCATTATTTATTTTTGAAATTAAAATAATATGCTCTTCTTCGTCTATTCCAGTAAAATAATAAAAATTTCTGTTAGGTGTAAATTGATAATTTTCATCTGCTGATTTTTTAGGAGCCTTTCCTGCAAATAAAACCACAAGAGAATTGTTAGGAAGCTTTTCCATTAACCTTTTTCTATTTTTACTAAAAACAATTTTATTCATTTTAAAACCATCTTCCTTTTAGTTTGAATATATATTTTCAGCTAGCTTATTAATTTTTTTGTAAAAAATATTGCTAGCTATTATATTTACAGCAAAAATAATTAAAAATATCAAGAAATAATTTTTAATAAACAAACTCATAACTATATAAATACCTCCAATTACCATTAAAAGAATTGCGATAACTGCTGGTACATAATTACCCTTAAACATTTGTTTTTCATCTTCCCAATCTAGATTAGGTGACTTAAAATCAGTATACATACCAAATAAAGAAACAAGTATAATTGTTGATGCAGAAATAATTGCGCTTAAGATAAATAACAAAATATTTATTTTTAACCAAACAAGTAATCCTATAATAATAATTAATCCTAAAGAATTAATAAGTAGTGATGTTATAAGTTTTGACTGAACTTGAATTTTATAACCTATTGGAATATATTTAGATACCTTAAAATCTTTACCTTCTCTTGATATAGATGAATAGGATGTACCAGCACTACAAATAAATAAGCTTGTTGCTAAAAACACTATAGCAATAACAAACCCATATCTTTCACTACTAGCAGAAACAAATTCTGACAACTTACTTATAGAACCATTTGAAACAAAAACCACTATAAAAATTGCAGGCATATATATAAGCATTGCTACACAATTAATAAAAAATTGTGGTGTTCTAAAAATAATTTTTAAGTCCTTTTTTACTAATGCTTTTCTTGGTGAATTTGCTATTAAATTACCTTTAGAGCCTTCATTAAAAACATTTTTTCTTTTACTATATGTTTCGGACATGCCAATTACACTTTTTAAATATAATTTATTTCCTAACACATAATAAATTACAACCAACAATATACTTATTAGTATTGCCAAAATAATATTTAATAAACCTTGTAAATTATTAGAATTTAAAAGTGAATTAGCACATAATTTATTCACTATAAAAAATCCATTTATACTTTGCATTATACTATTATCGCCTTTAGACATAAGCTGTACCATATAATCTGTATGAGAACTTTCATCGTTGGCATTTCCTTGTAAGAAAACATTCAATCCTACAACAAGCACAAGTGATAAGCAACCTGTAACAAGCTTTACTGCATCTTTATGTTTAGTTAAAGGAACTACCCTCATAATTAAAAGACATATTATAGAAGCAAGTATAAGTGGAACTACAGTCACTAACAAAATAGATATTACTACATACACATAATATAATATTCCACTACCACTACATATTCCAAAAGTAATTAATGGAATAATTAATAATGTTGAATATATCACCATATCTGTAAATGCAGCTATAAATTTACCAATTACTATTTCACCACTTTTAAATGGTAATGGTAAAAAATCTTGAATATCCTCTGAAAAATAAAATATATTTAGAATTGTAAATATCCCAAAAAATAACATTATAGCTGTTCCAGCTAAATATATCATTGATAAAAGTATACCTTCTTGACCTACTCCCTTTAATGGTTCATATAGGGCACTAACCATAAGCGCAAAGGGAGATGACATTAAAATTATAAAAACAAGCATAAAAATTGTTGTTTTTAATGCATTATACTTATCACCTTTAAACATACTTTCTAGTGAATTTTTTATAAAATATTTTGATAATAAAACTAATCTATTCATTTTCTGTAATCTCCAAAAACATTTCTTCTAGTGATTCACTAGACTTAAATTTATTTCTCATTTCTTCTAGTGTTCCTACAAAAATAACATGCCCTTTATTTATAATTGCTACTCTATCACATACCTTTTCAGCAACTTCTAACACATGAGTAGAAAATAATACAGTATTAGATGCATCTGCATGTTCTCTCATCATTTCCTTTAATATAAATGCTGACTTAGGATCAAGACCTGTTAATGGTTCATCTAGAATCCATACCTTAGGATTATGAACAAGCACCCCCATTATTATTATCTTTTGCCTCATACCGTGAGAATAACTTTGTATTTTATCACCAAGAGCATTTTCCATTTCAAATCTCTTTGCAAGTTCCTTAATTCTATCTTCTCTTATATCTTTTTTTACACCATATACATCTGACATAAAATTCAAATATTCAATTCCTGTAAGCCTCAAAAACATATCAGGACTATCTGGTACATACCCAAATTGTTCTTTAGCCTTTAAAGAATCCTTATTTATATCTAATCCATTAATTGTTATATTCCCAACAGTAGGTGCTATTATACCAGTTATCATTTTTATTGTAGTAGTTTTTCCAGCACCATTTGGTCCTAATAATCCAAATATCTCTCCATCTTTTATTTGAAGATTTAAATTATTTACTGCTGAATAAGTTCCATTATACGTTTTTGTAACATTTTCTATGTTTATCACACAAATCCCTCACCTTCAAAATATAGTAATAACTTAATTATTCTTTACTTTTAATTTTTTTCCTTTTTTTATATTAATTCTTAAGGTTATTTTAATATAAAAAAGCATAAACCTAAATAGATTCATGCTTTTTTATATTATTTTGTACTTTCTCTCTTTATTAATTCATGTGATAATACAAAGTGTTTTTCATCTAATTGCTTATTACCAAGTAATTTAATAAGCATTCTCATAGCAACTGATCCCATATCATAACTTGGCTGAGATATTGTTGTTATCTTAGGGTAGAAAATAGATGCTGCATAGTTGTTATTAAATCCAATAACACTAACATCCCTTGGTACTTTTATTCCTTGTTCCCTCAATGTATTAATTGCTCCCATAGCAATTTCATCAGAAGCACATATTATAGCTTCAAACTTTTTACCGCTCTTAACAAATTTTTCAGCGCCTTCACATCCAGACTTAGCTCTCAAACTATCAAAATGAATCAAATCTTCATCTATGTTTAATCCTGCTTCTTTTAATGCTTTTTCAAAACCTATGTATCTTTCACCCCATGCATTCATAGTTGAACCATTTACACCAATAAATGCAAAATTCTTAATTCCTTTATCTATTAAATATTTAGTTCCATCATAACAAGCCTTGATATTATCTATTGTTACACTAGGGAATAATCCTTCCTGGTCCTTTGTTTCAACTAAGATAGTTTTTAAGTCTAATTCATTAATCAAATTTAATATTTCATCGTTTAATGAACTACTCATATATATTACGCCATCAACCATTTTTTCCTTAAGAACTCTTAGATATTCCTTTTCCTTGTCTATATCAAAATCAGAATTACATAAAATAACGTTATAATCATAGATATTTGATACATCTTCTGCACCTCTAACTATGTCAGGATAAAATTGACTTGATATATCTGGAATTAATATACCAATTGTTTTTGTTCTTTGTGTTTTTAAACTTCTAGCTATTATATTAGGTCTATATCCCAATTCCTTAATGGCATCTAGAACCTTTTTCTTTGTGTCCTCGTTTACAACATCAATGTCATTTAGCACTCTTGAAACAGTAGCGATTGATACTCCTGCTTCCTTTGCTACATCTTTAATAGAAGTTGCCATATACACTATCACTCCATTTTCATTTTCATTATTTAATTTAATTATACCTATATGTAAACTTAAAAACAAGTATTTACATGACTTCAAGAAAGAATTTTACTATTTAAATAAAACAAGCTGTTTCAAAATTATATACATTTCAACTTTGAAACAGCTTATTTAAAATTAAATTAATAAAAAACTTATTTTACTACTTCAACATCCATATTAAGTTTTTCACCATTTATATTTACTTCTGTGTAATTTGCAGAAGCATCATTAAATTTTATTTCTACAGTTAATGTTTCTTTCTTAATAACATCTGCAAATTTTTCAGCAATATTATTTAACATTTCATTTCCTGATAAATAAAGGTTAATCTTATCAGCAACTTCAAAGTCCTTTTCTTTTCTCATATTTTGAATTTTAGATATCATTTCTCTTACATGACCTTCTTCTCTTAATTCATCTGTTATATGAGTTAAAAGTACTACTCCAAGTTCACCTTCTCCAGCAAATGCATATCCTTCAATACCTTGCATTGTGACTAAAAGATTATCAGAATTTAATTCTATTTCTGTACCATTAACATTTATTACTTCAGTTTGACCATTTCTAATTTTACTTGCTAATTCCATTTGATTTTTTGAAGCAATTTCTTTTCTTATTGCTGGAATTAGTTTACCATATTGTTTTCCAAGTACAGGTAAGTTTGGCTTAATTTCAAAGTTAACATGTTCTGATAAATCAGCACCAAATTCAATTTCTTTAATATTTAATTCATTTGTAATAATGTCTCCATAATATTCTGGAAGACTTGAAGCAGAAACAAGTATCTTAGAAAGTGGCTGTCTATTCTTTATGTTTGCTCCATTTCTTGCACTTCTTCCAAGCTTAACTATAGAATAAGCTAAATCCATTTCTTTTTCTAAATCTTTGTTTATTAAGCTTTCATCTACCTTTGGCCATAAGCATAAATGAATACTTTCTATAGCGTTTTTATCTAAGTTTACAACTAAGTTTTGATAAATCTCTTCAGTTATAAATGGTACAAATGGTGCAGCTACTTTTGCTAATGTTACAAGAACATTATATAAAGTTACATAAGCTCCTATCTTATCATCAGTTAATTCTTGAGTCCAATATCTAGCTCTATTTCTTCTTACATACCAATTTGATAAACTATCTGTAAATTCTTCGATTTCTAAAGCAGCATTTGTTATATCGTAAGAATTTAATTTTTCATCAACATCCTTAACTAATGTGTTAAGTTTTGACATAATCCACTTATCCATAACATTTTCTGACTTAAAGTCTTTATATTCTAATGGATTAAATTTATCTATATCTGCATAAAGCACATAAAATGAATATACATTCCATAAAGTACTTAAGAACTTTCTTTGAGATTCTGCAACATCATCTATTGAGAATCTTGTAGGAAGCCATGGTGCACTTGCTGTATAGAAATGCCACCTTGTAGCATCAGCACCTTGAGACCCTAATACTTCAAATGGGTCTACAACATTTCCCTTATGCTTAGACATCTTTAATCCTTTTTTATCAAGAACATGACCTAAAACAATACAGTTTTCAAATGGATTCTTTCCAAATATTGAAGTTGATACTGCAAGTAATGTATAGAACCATCCTCTTGTTTGGTCAACAGCTTCTGATATAAATTGAGCTGGGAAGTTCTTTTCAAATAATTCTTTATTTTCAAATGGATAGTGAAGCTGAGCAAATGGCATTGAACCTGAATCAAACCAGCAGTCTATAACTTCTTTTGCTCTAGTCATTTCCTTGCCACACTTAGGGCATTTAAGTTTAACATTATCTATATAAGGCTTATGAAGTTCTATATCTTCTGGAACATTTATTCCTTTTTCTTTTAATTCAGCTATGCTTCCAATACATTCCTTATGGCCACATTCACAACTCCATATTGGAAGTGGTGTACCCCAGTATCTGTCTCTTGAAATACCCCAGTCTATAACATTTTCTAGGAACTTACCAAATCTTCCTGTTCTAATGTTATCTGGATACCAATTAATCTTATTGTTATTTTCAAGAAGCTTGTCACGTTGCTTACTCATTGCAACAAACCAACTTTCTTTTGGATAATAAAGAAGTGGTGTATCACATCTCCAACAATGTGGATATGAGTGCATATGTCTTTCTGATTTAAATAACTTGTTATTTTCTTCTAACCATTTACAAATGCTTTCATCACACTTTTTAACAAATTTACCTGCCCATGGAGTTACATCAGAAACAAATTTTCCTTCTTTGTCTACTAAGTTTACAAATGTTATTCCATTTTGTTTTGCAACAAAACTATCATCTTCACCATAAGCTGGTGCTATATGAACAATTCCAGTACCATCAGTTAATGTTACATAATCGCCATGAATTACTTCAAAAGCTTTTCCTTCAACTTTTGCAAATGGCATTAATTGTTCATATTTAATTCCTAAAAGTTCAGTGCCTTTAAATTCTTTTACTATTTCATAAGAATCTTCTCCTAAAACTTTATCTGCTAAATCTTTAGCTAAGATATAAATATTATCTTCAACTTTTGCTTCAATATATGTATAAGCTTTATTTACACATAATGCAAGGTTTGAAGGTAATGTCCAAGGAGTTGTAGTCCATGCAAGTATATATTTATTATCTTCTCCTACCACTTTAAATTTAGCTATACAAGTTAAATCACTAACATCTTTATATCCTTGAGCGACTTCATGTGAAGAAAGAGCAGTTCCACATCTTGGGCAATATGGCATAACCTTGTGACCTTCATATAAAAGTCCCTTATTCCACATTTGTTTTAATGCCCACCATACTGATTCAATATAATCATTGTGGTAAGTTACATATGGATCATCCATATCAACCCAGTATCCAATTTGGTTTGTCATATCTTCCCACATTGAAACATATTTAAATACACTGTTTTTACATTCCTTAACAAATTTTTCAACGCCGTAATCTTCTATTTGTTGTTTTCCTGAAATTCCAAGTTTCTTCTCTATTTCAAGTTCTACTGGCAATCCATGAGTATCCCATCCAGCTTTTCTTATAACTTTATACCCCTTCATTACCTTATATCTTGGAATAATATCTTTCATAACTCTTGTAAGTATATGACCTACATGAGGCTTTCCATTTGCAGTTGGAGGTCCATCATAAAAAGTAAAATACTCACCATCCTGATTCATATCAAAATTCTTTTTAACAATGTTTCTGTTTTTCCAAAGGGCAGCAACATCTTTTTCCATTCCTACAAAACCATTTTGAAGTTCAACTTTTTTGTACATTTAAAGATACTCCTTTCTTTATATAAATAAAAAAACTCCATCCAAAAGGACGAAGTAAAATTTCGCTATACCACCTATTGATTCACCAAAGTGACTACTTTAAGTACTTTCATACTCTATCTCTATAACGTGAGAACACGGGGAAAAACTACTAAATTATAAATCTTTCGAATCCCAACTCCTAGGTGATTTTCATAAGGGCTATTTACAGTTTTGCACCATACAACTGCTCTCTAAAAAATAGGTTCCTAACTACTTTTCCTAATCTTAGCTTTTACCTTAACAGTATATAACAATTTTTCTGCATTTGTCAAACATTCCTAAGCTTTTATTTATTTCTTTTTATACTTTTTAGAAGTCTTTTTACTGCTTCTTCAATTTTATCATTTTCAATTCCTGAATAATTTATAACAATAATATGTTTTTGGGCATTTTCATTATTATAATAATACTTTGAAAGACAAGAAATTCTAATATCATTGTCCCTTGCAGACTCAATAAGTTCATCATCTGTCATGTCAGTATCTACTTCTAACAAAAAGTGAAGTCCTGCATCCTCTTCCTTTATTTTTACAGATGCTATATCTGAATATTTATTTATATTTTCAACCATATAATCTCGCTTATTTCTATAAAAATTACGCATTCTATTTATATGTTTTTCAAAATATCCTTCCTTAATAAATCTTGCTAATGTATATTGTTCAAAATTCGAAACCGTACAGGAATAAAACCCAAGTTTTGAATAAAATGTATCCAAAAGATTTTTAGGAAGAACCATATAACTTATACGTATAGTTGAAGCAAGACTTTTGGTAAATGTATTCATATATATTACTTTTTCCATAACATCTATACTTTCCATAGATGGAATTGGTTTACCAAGTAATCTAAACTCACAATCATAATCATCTTCAATTATATATCTAGAATCACTTTTAGATGCCCATCCTAGTATTTCATATCTTCTGCTTATAGGCATTACTTTTCCTGTGGGATAATGATGTGATGGAGATATATGAATTATATCAGCCTCTCTATCCTCTAGTTCCTTAACACTAATTCCTTCATCATCTAAGGGAACAAACTCACATTTTATTCCATTACTTTTATAAATTTGACTTATCTTTTTATACCCTGGATCCTCTACTGCAAAAATTTTATCTCTTCCAAATAGCTGAATCAAAAGCCCGTAAAGATACTCTGTCCCAGCTCCAACTATTATCTGATTAGGACTTACTTTCATGCCTCTAAATTGCCACAAATAATCAGCTATAGCTTCTCTTAATTCTAAAATTCCACCACCTGGTGGTGACACTAAAAGTTCATCGTTTTTCTCAGAAATAACTTCTCTCATAAGCTTCGCCCATATAGAAAACGGGAAATTATCCTTACTTGTTCTATTACTCAAAAAATCTGCAAAATAGTATCTACTATCATTAATAAAGCCTTTATCATCACTTTTATAATTAGTCTTTATTGTTGCTTCATTATCAATTAAATTTTTTGCAATATCACAAACAAAAAATCCTTTTTTCGGTATTGAATAAATATATCCTTCTGACATAAGCTGAGCATATGCATTTTCAACAGTAATTGTACTTATGTTCAGATTCTTTGCAAAATTTCTCTTAGATGGCAATTTATCTCCAACCTTTAAAACCCCTTTAATAATGTCATTCTTTATACATTTATACAAATGTTCATATAAGCTGTCTGACCCTATGTCTACAAATGAATACGTAAGCATCCTATCACATCCTAACTGATCTGACCATTCTGAATATATCTAAATTGATTATTTTAATATGGTCAATAATGATTATAATCAGTACTATAAAGTTTGTAAAGGAGGCTTTTATTAAAAATGGATAATAAAAGATATGGATTAAATAAAGAATTAGCTCAAATGCTAAAAGGTGGAGTTATAATGGACGTTACAACACCTGAACAAGCAAAAATAGCAGAAGAAGCTGGAGCATGTGCTGTTATGGCCCTTGAAAGAATTCCTGCTGATATAAGAGCTGCTGGTGGAGTTTCAAGAATGAGCGACCCTAAAATGATTAAAGGAATTCAAGAAGCTGTTTCAATTCCAGTTATGGCAAAATGTCGTATAGGACACTTTGTAGAAGCACAAATATTAGAAGCTATCGAAATAGATTATATAGATGAAAGTGAAGTATTATCACCTGCTGATGATCTTCATCATATAGATAAAACAAAATTCAATGTTCCATTTGTATGTGGTGCAAAAGATCTTGGAGAAGCTCTTAGAAGAATAAATGAAGGAGCTTCAATGATAAGAACTAAAGGTGAACCTGGTACTGGAGATGTTGTTCAAGCTGTAAGACATATGAGAATGATGAACAAGGAAATTGCAAAAATAACTTCTATGAGAGAAGATGAACTTTTTGAAGAAGCAAAAGAACTTAGAGTACCTTATGAACTTGTAAAATACGTTCATGATAATAAGAAACTTCCAGTTGTAAACTTTGCTGCTGGTGGTGTTGCAACTCCTGCCGATGCTGCTCTTATGATGCAACTTGGAGCTGAAGGTGTATTTGTAGGTTCTGGTATATTTAAATCAGGAAATCCAAAGAAAAGAGCAGAAGCTATTGTAAAAGCAGTAACAAACTATAATGACGCAAAAATGATTGCAGAGCTTTCTGAAGATTTAGGTGAAGCTATGGTTGGAATCAATGAACAAGAAATTGAAATTTTAATGGCTGAAAGGGGCAAATAAAATGAATATTGCAGTACTTGCAGTTCAAGGAGCCTTTATAGAACATGAAAATATCATAAAAAAGCTAGGTCATAATGTAATAGAACTTAGACAAAAAAAAGATTTAGACAATGATTTTGATGGCCTTATACTACCAGGCGGTGAAAGTACAGTTCAAGGTAAGCTTTTAAAAGATCTTGATATGTTTGATATATTAAAAGAAAAAATCGAAAATGGACTACCTGTTTTTGCTACATGTGCCGGCCTTATATTACTTTCTGAAAGTTTATCTAATGATAATAAAAAGCACTTTGCCACTCTTCCAGTAACAGTAAAAAGAAATGCCTATGGAAGACAGCTTGGAAGCTTTCATACAGTTGAAAAGTTTGGAGATATAAAAGACTTTCCAATGGAATTTATAAGAGCTCCTTACATAGAAAAGGTAAATAATGATGATGTAGAAATATTATCAAAAGTAAATGATAATATAGTAGGTGTTAAATATAAAAATCAAATAGGAATTTCATTTCATCCTGAACTTACACAAGATACAAGAATTCATGAACTGTTTTTAGAATTAACAAAAAAAGAATAATTTATTTTTTATATATCATTAGATGAATAATAATTATTATCTAACATTGACTTTTATATAAATTCATGTTTTAATTTATACAGGTTTATAATAATATTGCATTTTTGCCCTTACAATTTATATAAATAATTTTGAAAGGATATTTAGTTATGATCAATAATCTAAATGATGATATAAAAGATAAATTAACTAAGGTATGCGTTTGCAAATCCATAACTAGAAAAAGTATAAAAGATTCCATTAATAATGGAGCAAAAACTGTTGATGAAGTTAAAAATATTACTGGTGCAGGAACTGGTAGTTGTAAAGGATGTAGATGTGTACCTAAAATTAAAGAACTTTTAAAAAAGTAAAGTTTGGTGCTGAAATTTCAACACCAAACTTTTTTATTTCATCCAAGATTTAAGATTCTTTAGTATACTTTCAAGTGCATAATTTATAACTTCAGGACTATATAGATTTGAAAGAAGAAGTTTGATATTTTCCTCAAAATTTTCTGGAAGACTCTTGCACTTTCTTATACAATTTTCTATCATCCTCTTTTCTCCAGGATGAGTTACTTTATTGTATGCAAAAACTAAATCAAAATAACTAGCTAAAAATTCAGTTATCCTATGATTAACACTTACAATATCTCCCCTTTTACCTGCCTTTTTTATTTGTTTTGAGAAAGATGGTATATATCCATCAAGAAGTTCTAAATTCTTTTTTACAATATTATTTTTAAGTTTTTCTGGATAAGGAATATCATATTTCTTTTTTAATTCTGTAAGTTTATTATTTCTATCAAATAAAATCTTACAACTTAGTAAATTATCCCACATACATGTAGTATATCCATTATAAGCATTTCCATCTATTAAAACACTTTTAATTACATCTTCAAATCCTTTTATATCTCTATATATAAATTCTACTACCACACCATTATTTAATATACAGTCATCTTCCGTTTCCCAATATGTATTCTCTATCTCCATATACTTGCAATATTTTCTTAGAACTTCTCTTCTCTTTTCCTTATCTATAGGCCTTTCACTATAAACACATATATCATAATCAGATAATTTATCATCTAGATTTATTGAGCGTGATCCAGCTAATGCTATAGATTCTATTTCCTTTATTTCACTCATTTCTTCAATTAACTCTTTAATACCATTCATGCATAACCCCCCTAAATATATTATTTTTTAATTTAAATCTTTTGCAATTACTACATATTCCTTTTTCTTCTTAATGCTCCTAATAATGTTGCTCCAAAAGTACCTGCTAATAATAATCCATATAAACTATTATTATCTCCTGAACTTGGACTATCAGGTTCATCAGTATTTTCACCAGAAACTTTTATTTCTATAGGCTCGTCAATTTTTACTACTATACCATCAGAATCTTTAACATATACATAAATATCATAT
>JAAYQS010000208.1 GCA_012519155.1 Clostridiales bacterium | reverse complement strand
GAAGAACTAGCACATGTTGAAATGATAGCTACTATGGTTTATCAATTAACAGAAAATGCTAGTGTAAAAGAATTAGAAGAAGCTGGTCTTGGAGATAGATATACAGATCATAGAAAGGCACTTTTTTATACAGATGCGGGAAATTATCCATGGACTGCAACTTATATACAAGCAAAAGGAGATCCTATTGCAGACCTTACAGAAGATATGGATGCAGAGCAAAAAGCAAGGTCAACTTATGAAAATCTTATAAACTTAACAGACGATGTAGAAATAAAAGAAATATTAAAATATTTAAGAGAAAGAGAAGTTGTGCATTTTCAAAGATTTGGAGAGGCACTTACAAGTATTCAGGATTGTATAAAATGTTAAAGATATAATTTTAAGGTGGGGTTATATTTACTCCGCCTTAAAATTTTTTATTAAAAGTAGGCTTAATTTTTAGCTACTTATTTAAGCTGTTTACTAAAATAGCCTTTAGGAATATAACCTTTTTTTAATCCTTCTATAATAAGAAGATATGTTGCAGTAGTATCATATCTAGCATCGTGATAATTGCCACTTCCACTAAATAATTCATTAGCTTTTTTTGTAATTTGTTCATCAGTTATTTTTAAGAAATTAACCACCTCTTCAAGCTTAGGGTTTTTAATTTCACCAGGAAGACCATTAGCTTTTGGAATTTTGCAAATGTTTATATAATATCTCATAGTGCAAAATTTATTTTTTGGATTATACTCAATCCCAAGACCTTCTAGTTCATGTTTTAAAAATCTTATATCAAAATTAACATTATGACCTATTACAAAATCAGCTTCTTCAAAATCCTTCAAAAATTCTTCAACTAAATCTTCAAAATACATTCCACCAGAAAGTTCATATAATTTTTCCATAGAAAATCCATGTACAGCTTCGGCAGATGGATCCATTTCATCTACTGCAAAGAAAATATTTTTACCAGTTGTCTTTTGTGGTTTTGATGATGCATCTATTGTTATATAACTAAGCTGACATATTTGGCCTGGTTTTATGCTTGTTGTTTCTGTATCAAAGATTAATAATTTCATTTTTATGCCTCCTTAAATGTATCAAAAATAATTTTATTACATAAATAAATAATTTTTGAACATACTAAGTATATCATATTTTGTGAAAATGAAGAATAAAAAAGGATGTGTGTCCATTGATACAAGAAAGAAAAAGAAAAATTACTATAGTTGGAGCTGGTTTTGTAGGAGCCACAGTAGCATATGCAATTATGAATAGTGGCATTGCAACAGAAATCTGTATAAATGATATAGATCAAAATAAGGCACTAGGTGAAGTTATGGATTTAGTACATGGTACTTCTTTTGTAAGGCCTGTAAATATATATGCAGGAACAATTAATGAAACTAAAAATTCAGATATTATAATTATTACAGCAGGGGCAGGGCAAAAGGAAGGAGAAACAAGACTTGATTTAATAGATAAAAATTATAAAATATTAAAAAGTTTTGTTAAGGATTTAGCTGATCTTAGTAAGGATGCAATATTTCTTGTAGTATCAAATCCTGTAGATATACTTACGTACATAACATATAAACTTTCTGGTTTTCCAAAGGAAAGGGTAATAGGTTCAGGTACAGTTTTAGACACATCAAGGTATAAATATATTACTGGTAAATATTTCAATATTAATAATAATAACATTCATGGATATGTTATGGGAGAACATGGCGATAGTGAATTTATATGCTTTAGTAAAGGAAGAATAGGTTCAGAAACTTTCTATAATTATGCTAAAAGTCAAAATCTTGAATGGAATAAGGAGATAGAGCATGCAATAGAAAGTGATGTTAAGAATGCAGCATATGAAATAATTGAAAGAAAAAAAGCTACATATTATGCAATAGGTCTTGCTGTAAATAGAATAGTTGAAACTATTTTAAGAGATGAAAATTCTATATTAACAGTATCATCCTTGCTTCAAGGTCAGTATGGTATTAATGACGTATATTTATCTGTACCTACCATAGTTAATAGAAATGGTGCTTCAAAGGTTTTAGAAGTGGAATTATTTGAAAATGAAAAAAATAAACTTGTTGAATCAAGTGATATTATAAAAAAACATTTAAAAAATTGTAACTTATAGGTGATTTTGAGTAATACTTTCTGTATAATATAAATATGTGCAAGTTATATATTTATTATTTAGGAGGTAACAAAATTGAATATAGAGGGGTTAATTGTTCCAGAAGGATATAAAAGTCAAGGAACATTAAAGGAAACAGCTAAGAATATAAAGGAATTAAAAGATTTTTTTCAAAATAATTTGTCTAAGTCTTTAAATTTAACTAGAGTATCTGCACCATTATTTGTTAAGGCTAGTACAGGATTAAATGATAATTTAAATGGTGTTGAAAGACCAGTAAGCTTTGATATAAAAACAATTAAAGGAGAAAATATTGAAATAGTTCATTCATTAGCTAAATGGAAAAGAATGAGTTTAAAAAGATATGGATTTAATGTAGGAGAAGGCTTATATACAGATATGAATGCAATTAGAAGAGATGAAGATCTAGATAATTTACATTCAGTATATGTTGATCAATGGGATTGGGAAAAAGTAATAAAAAAAGAAGACAGAACAGAAGAAACATTAAAAGATACAGTTAGAAAAATATATGAAGTATTTAAGAAAACTGAAAAATTTGCCTGTGAAAACATAACAAATGCAAAGCCTATTTTACCAGAGGATATATTTTTTATTACAACACAAGAACTAGAGGATAAATATCCAAATCTTACACCAAAAGAAAGAGAAAATGAAATAGCAAAAGAAAAGAAAGCTGTATTTATTATGAAAATAGGTGATTTACTAAAATCAGGTCAAAAGCATGATGGTCGTGCACCAGATTATGATGATTGGGCATTAAATGGCGATATAATATTTTGGAATGAAATATTAGGTATAGCATTTGAATTATCTTCAATGGGAATAAGAGTAGATGAAGAGTCTTTAAAAAATCAACTTGAAAAAGCTAATTGTACAGATAGAGTAAATTTACCATTTCATAAAGCTTTATTAAATGGTGAGCTTCCTTATACTATAGGTGGCGGAATTGGTCAATCAAGAATATGTATGTATTTTATGAGGAAAGCGCATATTGGTGAAGTTCAAGCGTCAGTTTGGGATGAAAAAAATACTAGAATATGCAGTGAAAACAATATAAAATTATTATAAAATAAAAAATATGGTTCTATGGTTAATTTTTAATCATAGAACCACACTTTTTATTTAAAGGTTATTTCACCACTAAGAACATTTTTTATATTTCCATTAGAATCTTTTATTATAAGTTCTAAATCTTCATTTACACCAACACATGTAACAGGTTCTTTTCCTCTTACTGTTACGTGATAAGCTTTTTTATTTATGAGCATAGAATATTTTTTTGATATACTATATACCTCAGATAAATCAAGAGTATTAATATATGATTTGTATAGTGGTTCAAAGTTATTAAAGAAGTTTGCAAGAAATTTATTTCTGTTAATAGGTGCATTTTGAATTATTCTAATAGAAGTAGCTGTATCTTTTACTTCATCAGAAAAATCATCATTGTTTAAATTGGCATTTATACCAATACCTACCACCAAATAATTAATATGATCCATGTCACAGTTCATTTCTGTTAATATTCCACAAAGTTTTTTACCATTTACATAAATATCATTAGGCCATTTAATAAATGCATTTATATTCATAGAATTAAGAGTTTTTATAAGTGCAGCAGCGCATATAATTGTTATTTTTGATGCTAAGTATGGTTCTATATTTGGTTTTAATATAATTGAAAACCAAATTCCACCAGCAGGTGAAGTCCAAGCTCTCTTGAAACGTCCAACGCCTCCTTCTTGAATTTCTGAAATAATAACTGATCCATCATTTAATGATGAGGCATTTTCTTTTGCAGTTAAATTTGTTGATTGTAAACTTTTATAATATTTTATGTTTTTTGCTATGAAGTTTGTTTTTAAATATTTATTTATTTCAAATATAGATATAATATCAGGAGTTGATATTAATTTATAGCCTTTTTTGGAGATACCATCAATTTCATAGCCATCTTCCTTTAAGGTTTTTATATGTTTCCATACAGAAGCTCTAGTAACTCCTAATGTTTGACTTATTTTTTCCCCAGATATGTAATCATCACTTTCACTTAATAATTTTAGTATTTTTTCTTTCATATTATCACCTTTTAATTATAATATAATATTATATCACATAAAAAAGCTGCTATTATTGATATTTTGAATAAAAAAATATATAATATAAAAGTATATTGATATTTTAGACTAGATATTAAATTAATTTAAATAAGAAAGGAACAATATGATGAAAAAGGTAAAGAGAAGTGATGGTCGCAAGAAATTTAGTGTCAAGTTACTTATTGGATTTGTTTTATTTGAACTTGTTTTTACGACAATAACTACACCAATGGTATTGCTGTATGGACCTTTTGAGAAATCAAAAAAAATGTTTTTAGGAACAGCCATAGGTTCAATGCATTATCAGTGGCTAGCAACTACATTTATGTCTCAGGAAAAAATTGATGAAATATTAGGAACAAATATACAGGAAACTGAGGGAGTAATAGAAGAGCAGGATACTTCTCTTGTTGATATTCCAGTAGTAAAGGATGATACTATACAGCAAGCAACAGTTACAGGAGAACATTATTATGGTCATGTACTTATTATTAATGAACCTACAAGAGTAAAGGTTGGAGTATCTTCTAAAATAGGTACTGAAGGTGAAACTACATCACAAATTGCAATAAATAATAATGCTGTTGCAGCAATAAATGGTGGAGCCTTTGCAAGTGATCCAGATCAAGCAGAATGGACACAAAATGGTGGTATTCCAACAGGAATATTAATATCAGAAGGAAAACTTATACATAATGATAAAGGCGAGGATGAAAAAACAGATATTGCTGGTATAACTGCAAATGGACTTTTAGTTGCAGGTAAATATTCCTATAGCGAATTAAAAGAAATGAATGTTGTTGATGCATTAAGTTTTGGGCCAGTACTTATACAAAATGGTAAAAAGGTTGCTATACCAGAAACAGGAACTTCACCTAGAACATTAATTGGTCAAAGGGCAAATGGTTCCATAGTTTTAGTAGTTCTTGATTCTAAAGATGAAAATAGAGTTTCTGCAACTCTTTCTGAAGCTCAGGAAGTAATGGCACAACTTGATTGTATAACAGCAACTAATTTAGATGGCGGAAAATCTACTACAATGTATTATAATGGAGAAGTTATTAATAATCCTTCATTTGCATTAGGTGAAAGAACTATTTTATCAGGATTTATAGTTAAATAAAAGTGAGGTTACTAAATGAAGACATTTATTAAGGTGATAATATGGGCATTATTGTCTATAATGATGCAAGCAGGAGTGTTTTTGTTTTTAGATAAGGTTTATTTTAAGGAAACAACTAATGTGCAAGTACAAGAAGTTGCACAACCTTCTGTAAAAAGTAAGGATATTGATGTAAGTATTCCAACAACTGCAGAAAACATATTAGCATCATCAGATGCAAAATATATATCTTATAGTGATGGGGGAAATTTAAAAGTAATTGATGTTTCAACTTCACAAATTAAAGATATTAATCCAAGCGAGGGTGCAGAAATATTATTTAGTACATGGGTACCTAAAAATAATATTATTATTATGGCTGAAAAGCGTTATGACAAGCAATCAGGGGATTATGGAATATACTTAACTACATATAATGTAAAAAATGATATGAGAAATGATATAAGAAAAGATGGAGAAAATGCAAAGCAAATATGTGCATATTATGAAGGAACTAAAGTTAATAATATTGTATCATCCCATCAAACAGGAGTTACATATGTATGTGTTACTAGAGATGGTGGTAAAACTTCTATTTATAGAATAGATACTAATTCTAATGTTACTAATATTGGAAATAAAGTTTCATCAATTGAGCAAATGCAAGCTTATCAGCATTTAGATATCTTAATATATAAAGATGCAGTAAGTGGAACAATTTATAAATATAACAATGATAATTTGGATAAAATTAATACAAGTATATATCCAAATGGTGTTGCAATTATAGGATTAACAAACAGTAATTTAATGGTTTTAGGTGTATATGATCAAAATAAAAAGATAGTATCTGTTGTAGAAGGAAAATATGATACAGACATATCTACATGGGCTAAAATAGATCTAGAAAAGCCTAAAGAAATTAGAGACATATATGTAAATGAGAAAGATCAAATAGTAGTAAATGATAGTTTGGCAGGTAAAGTAAAAAATCTTTCTACTAATAACTATGTATCTTATGAAGGAAAACTTGTATGTTTAACTAATAATATTGTAATAAGTAATGATGGTGGTAAAATTTATTTGAAAAGTGTAAAAGATGTTGATTAGAAATTATTTTATATCTTTAGCATGAAACGCAAGTAAATATAGATTTTGTTAAGAATTGATGATATAATATTGACTTTGATAATATATATCATCAATTCTTTTTATTTATAAAATTAGGAGGAAAAATTTTTTATGAGACTTAGAAAAAAGTGGTGGGCAAGACCAGAACTAGAGGAAAGTAAATTTTTTATAAAAGAACCTAGAGAATTAAAAGGTAAATGGAATGAGGAATTTAAAAATAACAATCCAATATATTTAGAACTTGGTTGTGGTAGAGGTGGCTTTTTAGCCCAAAATTGCGTAAAAAATAAAGATGTAAATCATGTAGCAGTAGATTTAAAGGACGAAGTTCTTGTATATGCCCTTAGAAAATTGCAAGAAACTGAAATGACTAATGGAAGAATTGTGGCGTTAAATATAAATTTTATTTCTGAAATTTTTGATAAGGATGAAATAAGTAAAATATACATAAATTTTTGCAACCCTTGGCCAAAGGATAGACATAATAAGAGAAGACTTACACATACAAGATTTTTAAAGCAATATAAAAATTTTTTAAAGCCTAATTCAGAAATATGGTTTAAAACAGATGATACAGATTTGTTTAATGATTCTAAGGAATATTTTGAAAGTGAAGGATTTGAACTTAAATTTGTTACATATGACCTTCATAAAAGTGATTTTAAAGAAAATTTAATGACAGAATATGAGACTAAATTTACTAGTCTTGGAATGAAAACAATGTTTTTAATTGCTAAGTTAAAATAGTATTATTATGGATTTATTAAATGATATTTCTTGTGAAATAGCAAGAATAATCAATTGCAATAATAATGTTACTACTAATATAAAAAAATATATAGAAATGCCTAATGATACTAATAGAGGAGATTATGTATTTCAAGCCTTTAAAGTATCTAAAATACTTAATATTTCACCTAAAATAATTGCATTAAAAATTCAAAAACATTGTAGTTTATCTTTCGTTAAACACATAGAGGTAATTGATTCTTATGTTAATTTTTATATAAATGAACATGTATATATAGAAT
>JAAYQS010000207.1 GCA_012519155.1 Clostridiales bacterium | reverse complement strand
TGGGTTTAGAATAAGTTGTGATTATATTTTTCATAGCAAAAAAATTTTATCACAAAAAGAGGATTTTTACTCATTTACATGAACAAAAATCCTCTTTTTTCATTTAGGGGTTATTTCACAGCCCCTTTATTAAAAGAAATTTTTATATTCTACTTTTCATCGAAGTAATTCATATAATTTTCTTTCTTTTCTTCATACCATGCAAGTACTTTTTCTCCAACATTCTTCAAAAGAATTGTTGCTACTAAAAATACTACAAGGAATATCATAAGTACAGCCATATCTTTTCCAATTATTGAATAATTAACAACATCTGCTGCACATACTTCTCTTAATATTTCAACACCATATGTAAATGGCATATATGGATTAATAACATTGAATATCTTTGGAATCATTTCTAATGGGAATGTTCCTGCACATCCTGTAAGTTGTAATATTAAGCAAACAATACTAAGTAATCTTCCTACATCACCAAATAATGTAATAAAGCATTGTACCATTACTACATAAACAAGTGAGAAGAATATTAATTCTGCAAAATATAGTACCATATGCTCTGGTCTTAAACCAATAGCATAAATTGCAAGTCCAACTAATATAGCTTGTAATGTTCCAACAAAAGCACTAGTTAAGAATTTACCAAATACTCCATTAAATTTACTAGTTTCTTTCTTGCTTCTAGCTTTTGGATCAATAACAAAGAACATCATTATTGCTCCAACCCATAAAGATAAGTTCATAAAATATGGTGCAAAACCAGAGCCATAATTATCTACTTCATTAATTGGTTTTATTTCAAGATTTACTGGATCTGATACAAAATCACCCATATCTTGTGCTGAATTTACAAGTCCATCAGATAAATCACTAGCACCACTTTGTAGTTTTTCTGCAAGTTCTCCTGAACCATCAGATAATTTAGTTATACCATCTTGAAGTGTTGGAACTGCTGCTGCTAATGAATTTGTTCCATCCTTAAGTTTAGCTGTTCCAGTTAACAATTGATTTGAACCACTTAAAGCTGAGTTTGAACCTTCATATAATTGACCTATTCCAGATGTAGCAGTGCCAATTCCATTGTGCAAATCACTTGCCCCTGCATATAATTTATCTGCTCCTACTAAAGCTGAATTTGAACCTTCATATAATTGTGATATTCCTGATGATAATGTAGGCACACTACCATTTACAGTTTGAAGACCATTTGATAAACTATTACTTCCTGATTGTAATTGACTTAAGCCACCATCAAGTGAAGAAGTACCCTTTGCTATTTTTTCAAGTCCTGGTCCAAATGATGTGTTAAGTCCCTTTTGTAAATTATCAATTCCGCCACTAAGCTGAGATACACCAGAGCTTATTTGTGATACACTTCCAATTAAACTTGAAGTGCCACTTGACAAGTTTTTAACACCTTCTGTATATTCAGAAACTTTATTATTATATTCATTATAACTTTTCTCAAATTGTGCTGTTCCTTCAGATAAAGCTTTTATCTTCTCAGCAGAACCTTCACTAGCTTGTTGATATTGTTGCATTTTTTGTAATACTGCCATTATCTTTTGATTTTTTGTACTATCATCAGTTGATGCCATAGCACTTTGTAAATCTTCACCTATTGACTTCATTACTTGTTCTGTACTACTACTTGCTGAAACAACTTGATCTACACTAGATTTTATATTTGAATAGCCATCCTTTAAATCATTAGATGCCTTCTTTACTGCATCACTTGAAGCATTTAAAGTATCAGCTCCACTTTGAAGTGCCTTTATACTATCTGCTCCACTTTCTATGCTACTTTGTAATGTTTTGACACCATTATTTAATTGCTCTACACCTGGATAAACAGTAGTTGTATAAGCATTATATAAATTCTTTGTTCCACTTGCTAACTCTGTACTTCCACTTTTAGCGGAATCGATACCAGCCTTAAGACTTTGTGAACCTGAATATAAGCTTCCTAATCCACTTGAAAGACCAGGTACTTTTTCATTAAGTTGTGCTAAACCACCATTCATAGTATTTAATCCATCTTTTAATGAACCTATACCATTATATAAAGATAAAGAACCATTAGACAATTGTGGTGAAGCTTCATTTAGTGAATAAAGACCATTATTTAATTGTCCAAGTCCATTATTTAATGATGATTGTCCATCATATAATTGATTAGCACCATCTTGTAATTGATTTACTCCATCTTTAAGTTCTGGAACCTTTGCTAAAAGTTCTTTAATTCCATCATTTATTTTAGAACTTCCATCTGCTGCACTAATCATTCCGTCTTTGACTTCATATAAAGAATCAAAAGAAGCTGTAACATAATTATTTGTTATTGTACTTACTATTTCTTCTTTTAAAACACTTTGAACTTTAGATGTTACCTGAGATGCTAAATAATTCTTCTTTTGGTTGCATACAAATTCCATACCTGCTTTTTCAGGAGTGCCACTTTTTGCAGCAATTACTTTTTCTGAAAAATCCTTGTCAATTTGGAATTTAGCATAATATTTGCTTCCATTTAATCCTGCATCTGCTTCATCTTCTGTTGAAACAAATACCCATTTAACTTTGTCGTTTGTTTTCAATTTATCAACTACATCAGCACCATAATTTACCTCTTCCCCATCTAAGGTTGCACCCTCATCCAAATTTACCACTGCAACTGGTAAATTATCAAGAGAACCATAAGGATCCCAAAAGGCCTTTAAATATAGAAGAGAATATAAAACTGGTACAATTATAATTGCTATTACAGAAATTAAAAACAATTTACTTTTTACCATTCGTTTAAGATCTGTAACAAATACTTGTATAAAATTCACTTAAATCATCCTCCTTAATGACCAATATTCATTTGATAAACATAGTATATTATTTTTATGACTATTAGTCAATATTCTTCTGTGCCTTGTATTCGCTTACATGAAAATTTTTTTAAATTTTATCATAAGTCTACAATAAATATTATATTTTGGATTTTTTAACTAAGAATGTACCTAATTTTAATATTATGTTAAATTTAATATTAAATGTCAAAAAAATAAGAAGTGCTACTTAGCAGTTTTAAACTTCTAAGCAACACTCCCATTTTCATTTTTTAACAACTATGTTATTTATACAATTTAATTATTATCTTCTTCTTGTCCTAAAACCTTAATATCTAATTGAAGATCATCAATTTGTTTTTGATCAACTACATTTGGTGCATCACTTAAATAACAATATGCATTTTGGTTTTTAGGGAACGCAATAACATCTTTTATATTATCAGTACCAGCTAAAAACATAATCATTCTATCTAAACCAAATGCTAAACCGCCATGTGGTGGTGGTCCAAATTTGAATGCTCTAAGTAAGAAACCAAATCTTTTCCAAGCTTCTTCCTGAGTAAATCCAAGGGCCTTAAACATCCTTTCTTGAAGTTCCATATCATGAATTCTTATAGAACCTCCTCCAAGTTCTTCACCATTTAAAACAAGGTCATAAGCTTTTGATCTTACTCTACCTGGATCTGATTCTATAAAATCAATATCTTCATCCATTGGAGCTGTAAATGGATGGTGACATGCTGTATATCTTCCTTCTTCTTCTGAATATTCAAATAGTGGGAATTCTGTAACCCATGTAAATTTAAATTCATTTTTATCTTTTATTAAATCAAACTTTTTAGCAAGTTCTAATCTAAGAGCTCCAAGACTTTGAAATACCACAGAATCCTTATCTGCAACTATAAGTATTGCATCACCTTGCTCAGCTTCCATCTTTGATATAATATTATTTATTTCTTCTTCTTTTAAGAATTTTGCTATAGGAGATTTTATACCTTCTTCCTTAAGTTGAATATATGCTAAGCCTTTAGCCTTATATGTTTTTACAAATTCACCAAATCTGTCAAGATCTTTTCTACCTACACTTGCTCCACCTTTTAAGCATAATGCTCTAACAGATCCACCATTTTCTATTGCACCTTTAAATACTTTAAAATCTACATCTTTTACAACATCAGTTAAGTCATGTATTTCCATACCAAATCTTATATCTGGCTTATCAGAACCATACTTTTCCATGGCCTCTTTAAAAGTCATTCTTTGAATTGGTAATTTAACATCATAACCTATTACTTCCTTAAATATATGCTTAATAAATTTTTCATTTAAATCCATTATGTCATCTTGTTCTACAAAACTAAGTTCCATATCTATTTGAGTAAATTCAGGTTGTCTATTAGCTCTTAAATCCTCATCTCTAAAGCATTTAGCTATTTGATAATATTTATCAAATCCTGATACCATTAAAAGCTGCTTAAATAATTGAGGAGATTGTGGAAGTGCATAAAACTTACCTGGATAATTTCTTGAAGGAACTAAATAATCTCTTGCACCTTCTGGAGTTGATTTTGTAAGTATTGGTGTTTCTACTTCTAAAAATCCATTATCATGAAGAAAATCTCTTGCAGCCTTTGTAGCAGCACTTCTAATAAAGAATATTCTTTGCATATCTGGTCTTCTTAAATCTAAATATCTATTTGTAAGTCTTATTTGCTCTGAAGCATCTAATCCTTCAACTACCATTATTGGTGGTGTTTCAGATTCAGAAAGAATTTTCATGCTAGTACATTGAAGCTCTACCATTCCTGTTTCCATATCCTTATTAGGAGCTTCTCTTTTTACTATTTCACCAGTTACTGCTATACAATATTCTGGTTTTACTGTTTTAGCTTTTTCAAAAGCTTCAGCATTTATATCTTCACTAAATATTACTTGCATAAAACCAGTTCTATCTCTTAAAACTATAAATTCTAGTCCACCTTTATTTCTATTTCTTTGAACCCATCCCATTAGAGTAACTTTCTTTCCAATGTGTTCTTCTCTAGGTTCACCACAATACATGCTTCTCTTTAATCCATTTAAAGATTCACCCATTTTTATCCTTCCTTTCGTCTTAACTGCATTTTTTATTATATCATATATATTTTAAAGTATCTAATAATTGTAATATAATACTATTTATTATATAAAGTGTCTAAAAGTTCAATTTTTCCTTCGGTAAGTTCTTCCACTCTATCTACATATTCTCTTACATCTTTAACATTGCCAAATCTTTCGATTCTATCTTCCTCTAAAAATACTACTTTTGAAACAGCATCTGCACCTATTGCTATAATAGTTTGTTTATCTTCAATCATTTCTATATTATATAAACTTTCTTTTCCATATTTAGCATATCCCAAATTTTCCATATTACCAACCATATTTTTTTGCCTATACATATAATATGGATGCAAATTAAGATCCTTAGAAAGTTTCTTACTTTCTTCATACATTTGCATTATTTCCTCCTGGCTTTTAAGTCCAAGACCCTTTTTTAAAATGAAGTTTTCAAACATAATAGAACCTCTTTTTAATGACAATCCATGAACTGTAATACTATCTGGTGAAAGTTTTTCTATTTCAGAAACAGTAATTTTAGCTTCTTCTAATCCTTCTCCCGGAAGTCCTATAATTATATCCATATTAATATCATCAAACCCTAAATCTCTTGCCATTTTAAATTTGTCAATTATATCTTGAGATGTATGATTTCTTCCTATAAGTTTTAAAGTCTTATCATTCATAGTTTGGGGATTTATACTTATTCTTGTAACATTACACTTTTTCATAGTCTTAAGCTTATTTAATGTAATAGAATCTGGTCTTCCACATTCTACTGTAAATTCTTTTACATTTCTATTTTTAATGAAACATTTATATATTTGATTCATTACAAAAGAAAAGTCTTGCTCACTTACAGAAGTGGGAGTTCCTCCCCCAAAATATACAGTTTCAATTTCAAGATTATTATTATTTATATATTCATTTATAGCATTAATTTCATATTTTAATGCTTGTAAATAAGGCTTTATCATACTTTTTGAAAAAGCACTATTTATTGGATTAGATGCAAATGAACAATAAAGGCATCTTGTAGGACAAAAAGCCATTCCAATATATATTGATATTTTTCTTGGATCTTTATTTACATGAGCTTCCTCAAATTTTGCAACATCTATACATATTTTTACCTTATCTTCCCTTGTATAATGTTTTTTATAAAAGTAATCTTTTATTTCTTTTTCATTTTTACCTTCTCTAAGCAATTTTAATGCTATTTTTGAAGGTCTTATGCCTATAAGAGTTCCCCATGGATATTCATCCTTTGTTATCTTTTTTAATTCCCTAAATATAAGCCTTTTTACTACTTCCTTTGGTTTTTCATATTCATTAAAATAATCTTCTTCAAAAATATCTTTATATTCAAATGTAACCTTATCTTTAAAAATATTTATTTTATAATCGCCAGTAGTTTCTGAAAAATTTATCTTTTTTAAATGGTTATATATATTAAATACATGATAAACATGATATCTATATTTAAAATCATTTAATTGTACATTTACATCCATTTATTATCCCTCTAATCTAAATAAGGATTATTTCTTTTTTCAAATGCAATAGTTGATGAAGGACCATGTCCAGGATACACTATTATATCATCTCCAAGAGGTAATAATTTTGTTTTTATACTATTAATTATTTCATCAAAATCTCCGCCTAAGAAATCTGTTCTTCCAATAGAGCCTCTAAATAATGTATCTCCTGTAAATACTTTATCATCAATTACAAAACTTAATCCACCTTTTGTGTGTCCTGGAGTTTCTAATACTTTTATTGTATTTTTTCCAAAAGATATTGTATCTCCTTCTTTTATCACCAAAGGATTATTAGGTAACTTTCCAAATATTCCAGAATCATCTTTTTGAACATATTCATAATCAACTGCAGATATATAAAAAGGTACTTTATATTTTTGACATAAATCTTTTACTGCACCTACATGATCAAAATGTCCATGAGTTAAAATTATAAATTTAACATTTCCCTTAAAATTATCAATTTCTTCAGAAAGCATTTCTGCTTCTCCACCTGGGTCCATTATAACTATTTCTTTTGTTTCTTCATCCATTAATATATAGCAGTTAGCTTGAATAGGTCCTGCTTCAACAGCTTTAATTATCATTTAAGCACCTCACTAAATTTTAATTTTTACTTTCAATTAATATTGTTACAGGTCCATCATTTTGAATATCAACCTTCATGTCTGCTCCAAAAATACCTGTTTCAACTTTTAAATTGCTTTTTTTAAGTTCTAAAACTAACTCATCATAAAGTTTTTTAGCATCTTCTCCTGCCATGGCATTCATAAAATTAGGTCTTCTACCTTTTCTACAATCACCATATAAAGTAAATTGTGAAATTGCAAGTATTTCTCCCTTTATATCTTTAAGTGATAAATTCATTTTTTCATTTTCATCCTCAAATATTCTTAAGTTTAAAATTTTATCTTTTATGTATAAAACATCCTCTAAAGTATCATCTTTAGCTATTCCTATAAGTACATTAAATCCTCTTCCAATACTTCCAACAACTTTTCCAGATACAACTACCTTTGAAGATGAAACTCTTTGTATTAATGCTCTCAAGAAAAAGTCCTCCTAACTATTCATTCTAAATACATCATCTACACCTTTTATATGACGTATTTTATTCATTAAAGCTTTAAGCTGTTCTACTGAACTTATTTTTACTTTTATATCAATGCATGCATCATTTCCTTTTCCTGCATTTGCATTAAGTGCATTAACTTCTAATTTAGAATCATTTATTATTTGAATAACATCACTTAATATTCCCATTCTATCCCCAGCTTTAATTCTTATTTCAGCAATGTAAGATGTGCCTTTTGTACCTCCCCAGCTTACTTCAATTACCTTATCACTATCTGTTTTTATTAAATTTCTAAGATTTGCACAATCAGCTCTATGAACAGAAACCCCTCTGCCTTTTGTAATATATCCTAATATGTTATCACCTGGCACAGGACTACAGCATCTAGCAAATCTAACCATAACATTACTTACACCCTTTACTGTAACGCCATAGCTATTAGTTGATTCAGTATTTTTTGCAGGATTACTTTCATTTTTTTCAATTTGTTCCTCTACTAACTTTAATGCCTCGGCATCACTATGTTGTTTATCTTTTTCAGGAGCATTTACTTCTTTTAATCTAGATACAAAAGTAGATGCTAAAATTGAACCAGTTGCAACAAGATTATACCAATCATCTATGGCATGAATATTATACCTTTTTTTCATTTTTTCATAAACTTCACCTTTGGCAATTTCAGTAAAATGAACACCTTGTTTTTTCATCTCTTTTTCTAAAAGCTCTTTACCTCTAACTATATTTTCTTCTTTCTTTGCCTTTTTAAACCATGACTTAATTTTACTCTTAGCTTGATTTGTTTTTGCTATATTAAGCCATGACATACTTGGTCCTTTAGAATTTTGAGAAGTTATTATTTCTACAATTTCACCTGTTTTTAATTTATAGTCAAGTGGAACAATTTTTCCATTTACCTTAGCTCCAACGCATTTATTTCCAATATCTGTATGAATTCTGTATGCAAAATCTATTGGTGTTGATCCACTTGCAAGATTAATAACTACACCTTTTGGCGTAAATAAAAATATTTCATCTGAGAATAAATCTATTTTAAATTCTTCCATAAATTCAGTTGCATCTGATGTTTCTTTTTGCCAATCAAGCATATCCCTAAGCCATACAAGCTTCTTTTCAAAATTTTTGTCCTTATCATCAGCTGTTGAATTTCCTTCTTTATATTTCCAATGGGCAGCTATACCATATTCAGCTGTTTTATGCATATCAAATGTTCTAATTTGTATTTCAAAGGTTTTACCTTGGGGGCCAACTACTGTTGTGTGTAAAGATTGATACATATTAGCTTTAGGCATTGCAATATAATCTTTAAACCTTCCTGGTATTGGTTTGTAAATAGTATGAACAATTCCAAGTACTCCATAACAATCCTTAACTGAATTAACAAGCACTCTAATGGCTGTTAAATCAAAAATTTGTTCAATACTCTTATTCTTTTTTACCATTTTATTATATATACTATAAAAATGTTTAGGCCTTCCTTCTATATCTGAATCTATTCCTGCCTCTTCCAAATTTTCATGTAAGTCTTTAATGATTACTGCTATGTAATTTTCCCTTTCAACTCTTTTCTCAGATATTTGATGAACTAAATCATAATATTCCTCTTCATGAAGATACCTAAGAGATAAATCTTCAAGTTCCCATTTAATTTTAGATATACCAAGTCTATGAGCTAAAGGTGCATATATCTCTAATGTTTCTTTTGCCTTTTGCTTTTGCTTCTCTTTCTTCTTATATTTAAGAGTTCTCATATTATGTAGTCTATCAGCAAGTTTTATAATTATTACTCTAATATCTTTTGCCATTGCAAGAAGCATCTTTCTAACATTGTCAGCTTGTTGTTCTTCTTTTGTTTTATACTCAATTTTGCTAAGCTTAGTAACTCCATCAACTAAATTAGCAATTTCTACGTTAAAGATCTCTGCCATTTTTTCGTATGTACAATCTGTATCTTCTAAAACATCATGTAAAAATCCTGCAGCAATTGTACTTGTATCCATTCCTAATTCTGATAATATTATAGCTACATTTACAGGATGAATTATATATGGTTCACCAGATTCCCTCATTTGATTTTTATGTGCTTCTTTTGCAAAATAATAAGCTTTTTTTACAAGTTCTTTATCTACATTTGTGCAATTCTTATCAATACTTTTTAGCAGTTCTTCAATCATAAGGATAACTCCCCTTTATTAATTTTTAAAATCAAAGGCTGGTCACCACTAACCAGCCACTACGTATAGTCATTATTATATAGTATTACTATTATTTTTTCAATTAAAAAAGACAAGAAAAGCCAAAAGCTTTCTTGTCTTTTATATTTAGAATTCATAATCTATTAAACTCATTACATCGTAGCCCTTTAATTTTTCTCTACCTTTAAGTCCTGTAAGTTCAATTAAAAAGTTTAATGAAACAACATCAGCACCTGTAGATTCTACAAGTTTTGTTACAGCTTCAATAGTTCCTCCTGTAGCCAATAAATCATCTATTATAGCTACTTTTTGACCTTTCTTTATAGCATCTTTATGAATTTGAAGAATATCTTCCCCATATTCAAGTCCATATTTTACTTCAACAGTTTCGCAAGGTAATTTTCCTTTTTTTCTTACTGGAACAAACCCTACTCCTAAAGCATATGCAACTGGCACTCCAAAAATAAATCCTCTTGCTTCAGGACCAACTACTAAATCTATGTTCTTATCTTTTAAATACTCAACAAATTTGTTTATAGATTCTTTTAAAGCTTCACCATCATTTATTAATGTTGTAATATCCTTAAAGCTTATCCCATCTTTTGGGAAATTTTCAACTATTCTTATCTTACTTTTTAAATCCATAATCTCCCTCCTAAAATATTATAAATTATGTAAGTATTTTGATATTTGTTCCGCTCTATCTATATCGTTTGTTGTTAATAATTCAAGTACAATTCTTGCATTACTAACTACACCAACAGTATTATCTGCAGGTGTCATAAGATTAATAATCTTTTCTATGCTATTATTATCTATAATTTTAATATTACTAGTCTCCATTATTGCCTGTAAGCCTTTATTATTTGTATTATCTAAGAATCTTCTTCCTTCTTTTAAAAATACTGCATTTTCGCCTTTAACATTACCAACTCTAGCTGAATGCCCTCCAATTAATATTAAGTCAAGATACTTATTAATACTCTTCATATTATAATAGATAGCAATAGCTTGCATAATTTTAAAGGTTAATGCACTAAGGGACAAATCCTTATACCTATACTGGCAACCTTTCTGATTAGGATTAATGTAAACATATTCTTTCTTGAAATTCGTAGTTTTGTTTTCTAATACTATTAAATCAATTCCAAGTTTTTTACACAAATCCAGTTCATTATCAGATGCTAAATCAACTCCTAGTGTAATTAACAAATTGGTTCCTAAAAAATCAATATCATTTTTTATTTCATCAGCACCTATAAGCTGGCCATTTTCTCTACTATCTGCAATTAAATACTCAACATCTGCATTAAGATACCTAAGTAACAAACTTAAAGAAGCTATTGCACAAATACCATCTACAGATGGTACTCCATAAACAACTATTTTTTTTCTGTTGTTTATAGCATAAGATAATTTTTCTATAGCCTTATTCATATGTTTAAGCAGAAAGGGACTATATCCAGATATATAATTTGGACTATAAATACTTTCCCAAAATTTACGCATTAATTATTCCTCCATAAAATAAGAAAACACTTATATTATAGATTATATTAGTCATAATATCAAACATTTTTTGCAAAAATCGATTTATATTATTTTTATATATTATCATATAACAAATTTATATTACAGGAATAACTATTTTACAAAAAAGACTACTAAAAATATTCATTTTTAGTAGTCTTTTTATTAAGCCTTTGCTAACTCTTTCTTCTTTATCTTTGTTTTTTCATCTGATTTATTAGATTTTTTACTCTTTCTTGTTTTTAATAAAACCCAAATTGGTGATGCTATAAATATTGAAGAATAAGCACCAGCAATAATACCAACTATTAATGGTACTGCAAAGTTTCTAACAGAAGGAACAAATACACAAACTGAAACTATTGTAAATAATGTAGTTAAAGAAGTATATATTGATCTTCTAAGAGTTTCTCCTATACTCATATTAGCAACTTCTGAATAATCTTTTCCTCTGAATTTTTTAACATTTTCTCTTATTCTATCAAAAATTACTATTGTATCATTCATTGAATAACCTATTATAGTAAGTATTGCTGCAATAAATGGAGAATTAATTTGAATATCAAATATTGTATAGAATGAAATAGTAATTAATATATCATGGAATAATGCTAATAAAGCAGCTATACCAAAATCTATTTCAAATCTTATAGCTACATATACAAGCATAACTACAAATGCTATAGATAGAGCTATTAATGATTTTTCTTTTAATTCATTTCCAATTGATGCACCTATTTCATCTTGAGATACAACAATATCATCTTCAAGAGAATATTTTTCTTTTAATTCATCTACTAATTTACCAACCGCTTCAGAATCTAAATTACTAGATTTAACTTGATACTGAGAGCCATCAACTGTATTAGTTACATAATCATCAGTATATTTTGCAGTTATCTCATCAACCTCTTGCTTATTGTAATCATCTGTTAATTGAAGGACTAATTGAGTTCCTCCTTTAAAATCAATACCTATATTTACTCCATTTATTATTCCAAATATAAGTCCTATTATCATAATACCAATTGATATTGAAAACCATATTTTCTTTCTTTCAATTACTTTTATCATTCTTCTACTACCTCCTTTTTAACGCCAAAATGAGATAGTTTGCTTAAAAATCTAGCTTCTACAGATTTCTTAATAAAGAATCTTGTTACAGTAAGTGCTGTAAACATACTTGCAAGAACACCTATAAGAAGTGTTACTGCAAAACCTTTAACTGATCCTGAGCCTAAGAAATATAAAACAAGTGCTGCAAGTATAGTAGTAACATTTGAATCTACAATTGAAGATCTTGCATTTTCAAATCCTTTTTGAACAGCTGTTTTTATTGAAATACCTTTTTTTAATTCTTCTTTTGTTCTTTCAAATATAAGCACATTAGCATCTACTGCCATACCTATTGTAAGCATTAATGCAGCTATACCTGGAAGTGTAAGTGTAACTCCTACTTCACCAAATATGAAAAGTACTATATATATAAATAATGCTAAAGCTAAATCAGCAAGTAAACCAGGTATTCTATAAACTACAATCATAAATATAAATACAAGAGCAATACCTATAATTGATGCCTTTAATGCATTTGGAAGTGCATCTGCTCCAAGTTGAGAACCAACAGTTTGAACAGAAGCTGCTTTAACTGTAACAGGAAGTGCTCCTGAATTAATAAGTCCTGCAAGTCTTTTAGCACTTTCAGCTGTATAATCGCCTGTAATTTGTGCCACTCCATCAGTAATTGCTGTTTGAACAGTTGGACTTGATAAAACTTCATCATCCATCTTAATTGAAATTGCTTGACCAACATATTTTGATGTAGCATCAGCAAATTTTGACTTACCATCTTCTGTCATCTCTAATTGAATTTCTATTTTACTTGTTTCTGAATTTGTTACAACTGTTGCCTTTGATACATCTGAACCAGTTAATAAAACATCTCCATCTGGTGATGTAAATGTTAATTCACCACTTTGGCTTAAACTATTAACAATTTCAGAAGAATCATATTGACCTGGAATATCAACTCTTATTCTCTTATCTCCTTCTGTTGTAACAACAGTTTCAGATACCCCCACTTTATTTACTCTAAGTTCTAATTGCTCTTTTGTATTATTTAATTGTTCACTTGTAACATCCTCGTCCTGAATTTCCATTACAACTGAAACTCCACCTTGAAGATCAAGTCCTTGTTTTATTACTTGTGAAAAAGGTTTTATTTCAAATACCCCAAAGATATTTAACCCCTTAAAAGCAGTAAAAGCAAGAAAACCGATTACGATTACAGAAACAATCATTATTATTACGCTACTTTTTTTAGCTTTGTTTCTACGTGTTTTCATTTCTCTCCTCCTAAGCTTTATAACTATATTTAACACATAATGATATTATAGCATACCAAATTACCATAATAAAGTTTTTTATGGTTAATGTATATATTTACATAATTTGCGTCAAAGATTAACACCTAGGCTACCACAAAATATCCCCAAAATTCCATCAATTAATATTCTCTTTAACAATTCTCCATTTATTTCTATTTTCCCAGTACTTAAAAAAGTTATAGAAGCTAAAAAAAATGAAAAAATTATTGAAACAGCAAATCCCATTAAGAAGCCTCTTTTTCCATTATATTTAGCAGCAAATACACTTCCTGCTGCTAAGGCTAAAAGTGAAATAAATGAGTATAAGAATTTATAATATTTTTCATCTACATTTAAAGACATCATAATTATTGAAAGAATAAATACAAGCAAACAATATAATATTATAGAACATAAACTTCCTCTTCCTATACCTTTTAATGCTCTTAATTTCATAAAAACACCTCCTAATAATTCATAATATGAATTATTAGGAGGCACTATTCAAATTAATCTACTTTTTTCTTATCTTCTTTTTCATTATCTTTATATACTTTATTTGCCACAGCATTTTTAGAAAATCTAATTCTAGTTTTATTAGGTCCTGATTCAAGAACTAAAGAATCATCATCTAAAGCAACTATTTTTCCAAGAACCCCGCCTCTTGTCATAACTTCATCATTAAGCTGAAGAGCTTCAAGCATAGCGTCGTATTGTTTTTTTCTCTTTTTTTCTGGTACTATCATAAGAAAATACATTACAACAAATACCAATATAATAGGAAGAAACGATATTATTGTTTGCATTTAAAACACCACTTTCTTTAATATTTTTGACTTTTTCTAATGTCTTGTAGAGTAGTTTACAATTATTTATTCTTTTTGTCAACAAAATAAATTAAATGTGATTACTTTTTATTAATACTCCAATTTCTTAACTTTTCTTCTTTATATTCCTTAAAATAATCACCATCTATTGCATCTCTTATTTCCTTCATAAGATTATTATAGAAATACAAATTATGAAGAACAGCAAGTCTCATAGCAAGCATTTCTTTAGCTTTAAATAAATGTCTTATATAAGCTCTTGTATAATTTTTGCATGCAGGACAGTTACATCCTTCATTAATAGGCCTACTATCTAATTCAAATTTAGCATTCATAATATTTATTTTACCTTCATCAGTAAATAAATGTCCATGCCTTCCATTTCTTGCAGGAAGTACACAATCAAAGAAATCTACTCCCCTGTCTACTGCTTCTAATATATTTTCTGGTGTTCCAACACCCATTAAATATATTGGCTTATCTTCTGGCAAATGTGGAACCACAGAATCAATTATTCTATACATTTCTTCATGAGTTTCTCCTACTGCAAGACCACCAATAGCATATCCATCTAAATCAAGCTTTGCAATTTCCTTTGCATGTTCTATTCTAATATCATCATAAACTCCACCTTGATTTATTCCAAATAAAAGTTGTTCTTTATTTATTGTATCAGGAAGAGAATTAAGTCTATCCATTTCTACTTTACATCTTTTAAGCCATCTTGTTGTTCTATTAACTGAATTTATAACATAATCTCTAGGTGATGGATTAGGAATACATTCATCAAAAGCCATAGCTATTGTAGATGCTAAATTACTTTTAATTCACATATAGATGGTCATAAAATATTTATGGGACCAGAGGAATCTATGCAAATTCAAAGTAATTTAGCATCTACAATAGCTATGGCTTTTGATGAATGTATTCCTAATCCATCACCTAGAGATTATGTTATAAATTCAGTTAATAGAACAACAAGATGGCTTAAAAGATGTAAAGTAGA
>JAAYQS010000206.1 GCA_012519155.1 Clostridiales bacterium | reverse complement strand
AGAAATAATATAAATAAAAGAAAAGCATTTGTTGATTTATTTTTATTATTTATTATAGATATATTACTATCTTTATTTATTATAAAAGATGAAAGGGTTAAAATAATTTTTACTATTGTTATTTTAATTATTAGTTGGATTAGATTAAAGTATTGTGATACAAGTGAAATTATATCAGAGGAAGAAAAAGACAGATTTATTTTTTCTTTTATAATGGGTACATTATTTCATCTTTTTTTTATTGCTTCAGAAATTACAGGAGCAGATCTTGTTGTTGTTTATGGCACACTTCGTTGTATAGCATATGTTAATATTTATGTAATGGTAGAAAACATAGTTTTAAATAAATCATATAATAAGGTTAAGCGTGAATTAACAGATCTTGAAAAATCACAAGTTAATCTAAATAAAGTTCTTATGGAAAGAAATAAATCTCTTACAGAAGCAGAACTTTTAATAAAGAAAAGTGAAGATAGGTATAAGAATTTAATTAATTCTATAAAAGATGGTATTGTAATAATTAAAAATGGTAAAATTACCTTTACAAATGATTTTATTATTAAAATGTTAAGTGATAAATCAGTAAAAGAAAATATAGCTAATAAAATAACAAAGAAAATAAGAAAAATAAGGAAAAATCAATGTGAAAGTGGCTATATGGTAAATATAGGAAGAGAAAATGTAAATAATATTGTTGCTGAAGTATATTATGTAAAAATGAATGATAATGAAGAAGTTATTTATATAAAGGATGTTACTGAAATAAACATTGTGTATGATGTTAGAAAAAGATACTATGAATATGTAAAAATGGAAGAAAGTAAAAATGAATTTTATTCAAATATATCTCATGAACTTAGAACTCCTATAACGCTTATTTATTCAGCACTTCAATTAAATGATATATATATAAAAAATAAGAATATACAGGGAATAAAGAAAAACAATAAGGCTATAAGACAAAATTGTCTTAGGCTTATTAGAACTATAACTAATTTTATTGATGCTAACAAGGTAACAGAGGGATATTTAAAACTTAATTTAAAAGTTCATAATATAGTTTCTTTGGTGGAAAATATTGCTACTGCTTGTAATGAATATATTAGATTAATTAATGATAATTTAGTATTTGATTCAGAAGAAGAGGAGATTTATGTAAAGTGCGATAAGGATATTATGGAAAGAGTTATAATGAACATAATATCTAATATAGTTAAGTATGGGGAACCCAATGGAAATATATACATAAACGTTGAAATTGAAAATAAAAATGTTATTATAATTGTTAGAGTAGATAATTATACAATAAAAGAAGAATATAAAAAATATATGTTTGATAAATTTAGTAAATTAAATAAAGAATTTACTAGAACTAAGGAAGGTAGTGGGCTTGGCTTATTTTTAGTAAAAGAGTTTTTAGAACTTAATGGTGGAAGCATTAATGTTGAAACTAATAAAGGTTTAGGAACAAGTTTTATTATTACAATGCCTATATTTTATGGTGATGAAATACCAGAAAATGAAGAAGAATTTGAAATAAAATCATTAAAGGATAAGGTAGATACTGAATTTTCAGATATATACCTTTAAAGAAAGGAAACTCACATTATGAAAAAAGTAATTATTGCAGAGAAACCTTCAGTAGCTAAAAATATTGCTGATGCATTCAAAATAAAAAAAAGAAATGATGGATATTTTGAAGGAGAAGATTATTTAGTTACATGGGCTTTTGGACATCTTTTTCAGTTATACGATGCAAAGGATTATGATGAAAATATGAAGGGATGGAGAATGGAAAAATTCCCATTTATCCCAAATGAGTTTAAATATAAAATAAAATGTGACAATATAAATAAAAATGAGCCAGATAAAGGTGTCTTAAAACAAATAAATATTATAAAAAATTTAATTGCAAGAAATGATGTAGAAGCTGTAATATCAGCTACAGACCAAGATAGAGAAGGAGAACTTATATCTCTTGAGGTATTTATGTATCTTAATCAGCCTAAGCCTATATTTAGATTACTTTTAAATGAATGGACTCCAGATGAAGTTAGAAAAGGAATGAATAATTTAAAAGAAAATATTCAAATGAAATGTCTGCAAGATGCAGGAATAAGCAGACAATGGGCAGATTGGATAATTGGTATTAACTTAACATCTGTAGCAACTCTTAGATATAACCCTGGTGATAAAAAAATTATTAATATAGGTAGGGTTTTATTACCTACATTAAAAATAATATATGATAGAGATAAAGAAATAGAAAATTTTAAAGCATCTACTTATTATAAGATTGTTTCAACTTTTAAAACAAGTAAAAATGAAGAATTTGAGGGGACATATTATATAAATGGAAATGAAAAATTCGAAGATAAGGAAAAGGCAAATGAAATTAAAAAGCTTCTAAAAGAAAAAAATGCAAAAATAGTAACAAAAAATATTGAAAAGAAAAAAGAATATGCTCCCCTTTTGTTTAATTTATCTAATTTACAAGGTTATGTAACAAGTAAGAATAAAGGTTTTACATCAGATAAGGTTCTTAAAGTTGCTCAGAGTCTTTATGAAAAGAAGTTTACCACATATCCAAGAACTGGAAGCGTTGCTTTAGATGAAAGCTTAAAGGATAAAGTTAGAAAGGTACTTGAATCTGTAAAAAAAGGGTTACCCTATGAAGATGAAGTTAAATTTAAAGATAATAAAAGGATTTTTGATAATTCTAAGGTTGAAAGTCATAGTGCCATTATTCCAACATATATTAAACCTTCAAATCTTTCAAAAGATGAACAAATTGTTTATGATGCCATAAGAAATAGGTTTATTATGCAATTTATGCCTATTGCAGAATTTGAGGAAACAAAGCTTACATTAAAGGTAAATGATTCTACATTAAAGGGAGATTTTATTGCTAAAGGAAAAGTTCAAATAGTAGAAGGCTGGAGAAAGGTTGAAAAGATAGAAAGTAAGGATACTATTTTGCCTTTTGTATCAGAAAATGAAATTGTAGATATAGCAGATAGTAAAGTAAATTCTGTAACTAAAAAACCACCTAAGCTTCACACAGAAAAAACTCTTTTAAGAGTTATGGAAACTTGTGGTAAAAGCTATAAAGATGAAGAAGATTCTGAAGAAATGATGAAGTCAATTTTAAGTGGCTTTAGTATAGGAACTCCTGCTACAAGGGCAGAAACTATAAAAAAACTTAAGGATACAGGATATATAAAGGCTAAGGGAAAGAGCCTTACATGTACAGAATTAGGAAGAGCTCTTGTGGAAGTATTTCCAGTTAGAGATCTTTTTAATCTTGATTATACAGGGAGACTTGAAAAGACTTTGTCAGATATAGAAAAAGGAAAATTTAAAAAAGATGATTTCTTAAAAATGATAAAATCTTTTACAGTTAATGCTGTAGATAGCATAAAAAAAGATGTTTCTATGCTTAAAAGTTTTAAGGTAGAACTTCCACAAGGTACTGAATCATTAGGAAAATGTCCTATATGTGGAAATGATGTTATAGAAACTGAAAGAGCTTTTGGATGCACAAATTGGAAAAATGGATGTAAATATACTATTTGGAAAGATGATAAATTTATAAATGCTATAGGAAAAAAGGTATCAAAAGAAATGGTACAATTGCTTCTTAAAAATGGGAAAGTAGGTTTTAGAAATATTAAAAGTAAAAAAGGAACTCTTTATTCTGCATATTTTAGATATGAATATGATAAGAAAAATGGACGTTACGTATGGAAAACAGAATTTATTAATTAATATACATAATTTTTATGTTTTTTCAGAATACTATTTAGGTAATAAAAAACATGAAAAGAGGAATTAATTATGAAGAAAATGGCTACAATGGATGGAAATACGGCTGCAGCTACTATTTCTTATATGTTTACAGAAGTTGCAACAATTTATCCTATAACTCCCTCTTCACCAATGGCAGAAGTTGTTGATATATGGGTATCTCAAGGAAAAAAGAACATTTTTAATGAGCCAGTAAAGGTTGTTGAAATGCAGTCAGAGGCAGGGGCTGCAGGAGCAATGCATGGTTCACTTCAGGCAGGGGCATTAACAAGTACATACACAGCATCTCAAGGACTTCTTTTAATGATTCCTAATATGTATAAAATGGCTGGTGAAATGCTTCCTGGTGTAATACATGTGGCAGCAAGGGCACTAGCTACATCATCATTAAATATTTTTGGCGATCATCAGGATGTTATGGCAGCAAGACAAACGGGATTTTGCATTCTTATGGAAGGTTCAGTGCAGGAAGTAATGGACTTGTCAGCTGTAAGTCATTTGTCAGCTATAAAGGCTCATATGCCTTTTATGAATGTATTTGATGGCTTTAGAACTTCTCATGAAATTCAAAAAATTGAAGTTTTAGATAAGGAAGATTTAAAAAAATTAATTGATATGAATGCACTTGAAGCTTTTAAAAATAAAGCACTTAATCCTAATCATCCTGTAACAAGAGGAACTGCACAAAATTCAGATATTTATTTCCAAACAAGAGAAGCAGTAAATAAGTATTATGAAGATATTCCAAAGATAGTAGAAGATTATATGAATGAAATAAAAAATCTTACAGGAAGAGAATATCATGCTTTTGATTATTATGGAGCTAAAGATGCTGAAAAAATAATTATAGCTATGGGTTCTGTAATAGAAGTAATAGAGGAAACTGTAGATTACCTATTATCAAAGGGCGAAAAGGTAGGTCTTGTAAAGGTTAGATTATATAGACCATTTAGAACTGACTATTTACTTAAGGTTATTCCCAAAACAGTTAAAAAAATAGCAGTACTTGATAGAACAAAGGAACCAGGTTCAGCTGGGGAACCATTATATTTAGATGTACTTAAAAGTTTTTATGATACTAATCTTAAACCTGTTATAGTTGGCGGTAGATTTGGACTTGGTTCAAAAGATCCTACTCCTTCAAATATTTTATCTGTGTATAAAAATTTAGATAGTGATAAACCTATAAATAGTTTTACTATTGGTATTAATGATGATGTTACTAATACATCATTAAAGGAAATAAAAAATGAGTATAAACCTAAATATGAATCAAAACAATGTAAATTTTGGGGCCTTGGATCAGATGGAACAGTTGGAGCTAACAAAAGTGCTATAAAAATAATAGGGGATAAGACTAATATGTTTGCTCAAGGATATTTTTATTATGATTCTAAAAAATCTGGAGGGCTTACTGTATCACATTTAAGATTTGGTAATGAACCTATAAAATCTCCATATCTTATTGAAAATTCAGACTTTATAGCTTGCCACAATATGTCATATGTTTATAATTATAATCTGTTAGAAGGATTGAAAAAAGGAGGCTCCTTTCTTTTAAATACTATTTGGAGTGAAGAAGAGTTAGATGAAAAGCTACCTATGTCAATGAAAAAATACATATATGATAACAATATAAATTTTTATACTATAAATGCTGTAAAAATAGCACAAGATATAGGACTTGGTGGCAGAATAAATATGATTATGCAATCAGCTTTCTTTAAAATTGCTAATATTATACCTATAGATGATGCTGTTAAATATTTAAAAGAAGCAGTAGTAAAAAGCTATAGTAAAAAAGGTGAAAAGGTTGTAAAAATGAATAATGATGCCATTGATATAGGTATAAAATCTATAACAAAGGTTAAAGTTTTAGAATCATGGAAAAATGTAAAAGAAGAAAGCACAATAGAAGATGCTTCTTTACCAGGATTCATTAAAGATATTGTATTGCCTATAAACAAAGAGCAGGGTAATTCAATACCAGTTTCAACTTTTATAAAATATGGAGTACAAGATGGTTCTTTTATGAGTGGTACAGCAGCTTATGAAAAAAGAGGTATTGCCTCCTTTGTACCAACATGGCTTGAAGAAAAATGTATTCAGTGTAATCAATGTTCTTATGTGTGTCCCCATGCTGTTATTAGGCCATTTTTATTAAATGAACAAGAAAAAAACAATGTACCAGAGGCTACTAAAATATTAGAAGGAAAGGCTCTAAAATCTCATGAAAAATTATATTACTCTATAGGAATAAGTCCTCTTGATTGTACAGGATGTAGCAATTGTGTTCAAGTATGTCCTGCACCTGGTAAAGCTCTTTTGATGAAACCTTTACATGAAGAACAGGATCAAAATAATGTGTGGAGTTATTTAACTAATAATGTGTCTAAAAAGAATAATCCAATGAACAAATATACAGTAAAGGGAAGTCAATTTGAAAGACCACTTCATGAATTTTCAGGTGCATGTGCAGGATGTGGTGAAACAGCTTATGCAAAACTTATTACTCAATTATTTGGCGATAGAATGATGATTGCAAATGCAACAGGATGCACATCAATATGGGGAGCTTCAGCACCATCAATGCCTTATACAAAAAATGAAAAAGGTTTTGGACCTGCTTTTGCTAATTCGTTATTTGAAGATAATGCTGAATTTGGATTTGGAATGTATATAGGCTCAAGAACTATAAGAGAAAAAATAAAAAATGACTTAATTAAGCTTACAAATATTACCGGCGACGAGAAATTTAAAGAAATTGCAAATGAGTGGATTGAAAATATGAATATTGGAGAAGGCACAAGAGAAAGAGCCTACAATTTAGAAAATGCACTTAAGTGTCTTAAAGAAAATGATTTATTAAAAGAACAAATATTAAAAAGTAAAGATTTCTTTGTGAAGCCATCACAATGGATTTTTGGAGGAGATGGATGGGCTTATGATATTGGTTATGGAGGATTAGATCATGTATTAGCCCTTAATGAAGATGTAAATATTTTTGTATTTGACACAGAAGTATATTCTAATACTGGTGGCCAATCTTCTAAATCTACACAAACAGGTGCCGTAGCAAAGTTTGCTGCGTCTGGTAAAAAACTAAAAAGAAAGATCTTGGTATGATGGCTATGAGCTATGGAAATGTATACGTGGCACAAATTTCTATGGGAGCTGATAAGAATCAAACTATAAAGGCTATTAAAGAAGCAGAAAGTTACAATGGTCCGTCTATTATTATTGCTTATTCACCATGTATAAATCATGGAATAAAAAAAGGAATGGCATTTACTCAAGAGGTAGAAAAAAATGCTGTTGAATGTGGATATTGGAGCCTTTATAGATATAATCCGGAAATTAAAGAAAAACCATTCATGTTAGATTCAAAAGAACCTAGTGGTAAAATAGAAGACTTCTTAATGAATGAAGTAAGGTATAATTCTCTTGCAAAGATAATGCCAGAACATGCAAAGGAATTATTTGAAAAAAACAAAAATGAAGCTCTTGCAAGATACAATAGATATAAAAAAATGTCAGAAAACAATTTTTAAAATTCTTGCCTTTTCTTAAATAAGCAAATGTGATAAGATTATATTTATTAAGTTTAGACTTTTTGTAAAATTTCAATATTAGGTGGGAGGATATTTATGGAAGTCAAAATGAGTATTGGTATACTTGTTGCAGTATTTTTAGTATATATGGTAATTACTGCATTGGTAATATTTTTATCACTATTTAGAAAAGGTAAATTAATAAGTAATCCAATATTATTTGCATTAACTCAAAGTTATACTGTTATTCATACAGTTCTTAGATTTACAACAACAGGTATTCATGTAAATGAAATAATAGGAAAAGGTTTTGCTGTAATATTAGCTATAGGAGCATTTGTATGTGCATATTTAAACATTAAGAAAAATCCTTGGGCTGGTAGGATTTCTACTATATTAATTGTTTTATCTGTTATAAATGTTTGGATTTTATAAAAAAGCGTCACATTTTTGTGACGTTTTTTTATGCCTTATGGTAATTGTTTTTAATTGTTAATATTATGATTTCCTTTATTTTCAAATATATAAAAGAAACTACAATAGTTAAAATTACTACTTTAAATTCTGAAATTATTATATTTAAAGTACTATCATATTTTAAAAGTGAGAACTTTAATAATAATCTTGTAATTCCAGAATGAGACAAATAAAGTATTAATGAATTTTTTCCTAAGTATGATAAGGGAGTTTTTTTATTAGTAGTAATAGCAAGTAAAGTTGAGCCAATAATAAATGCACTAAAGTAATGAAATATTCTAAGAAACAACGAAATATTAGGATTATCATAATAAAATTCATAGTAAGTGTATTCAAAAAATGTTTCTACAAATAATAGGTTTCTATAGTGAAAAACTATTATTAAAATAATAAATAAACATGGAATTAAGTATTTTAGATATTTTTTTATAGTTTTTATATATTTTTCTTTAAAGGTCATTCCCAAAATAAAAATTGGAAGAAAGAAAAATGTTCTTGATAAGCTAATATGTGTACCTACACTAGTATCATATCCAATAATAAGTGCTATAACAAAAGATGAAATAAGCCATATTTTCTTATTGGAAATAAATGAACATATTACATATAAGCATGATAATGTAAGCAAATACCATAGTGTCCATTGAGGATAAAATAATTCTATATCAATGCCTGGACTTTTAAATAGAAACTTTTCAAAAAAATAATAAAAAATTTGAAAGAATATATAAAGAAAAATTATTTTACTTATCATTTCTTTTATACTTCTACTGCTATGTTCATAAAAATAACCTGAAATAAATGCAAAAAGTGGCATATGAAATAAATATAAGATGAGTATAAGATAGTGCAGATTAATACTATGAGGTTCTGTATACTCAAGAGAATTACCAACAATAACACATAATATTAAGAAACCTTTTAGGTTGTCAAAAATTAAATTGCGATTTTTATTAATGTCTTTAATGTTTATCAGCCTTTCTTTAATAAATTTATATATATAACTTACAAATTGATTGTATCACATATAAATATAAATATTAATACACAATATGTGGAAAAGCTAAATGAGACTGCTCATTATAAGTTTTTAATGGCAGTCTTAAAATTTTACTATCTAAATCCATTTTGGTTTTGCATAAACATGTTTATTAGTTGTGATATATTAGGATTCATATTGTTTTGTCCATTAAATCCACCTAACATCATATTAAGTAGAGAATTTATATTTGGATTATTATAATTTAAATTGTTATAATTTGCATTGTTATCAAAGGAATTTTGACTATTAAAGCTTTCATTTTTATTATTATTTTTAGATGAGTTTTTATTCATTTGGTTTACCATGTTTGAAAAGTTATTTTGATTCATCATATTCATAAATGGATTATTCATAAAATTATTTTGTCCCATCATGTTATTCATAAATGGAAAAGAATTAAACATATTCATTAAAGGATTTCCCATAGAATTTTGCATTCCCATATTCATAGGATTTCTTCCCATTCCCATCATGCTACTAAGAAGCATATTTAATAAAGGATTCATAGTTTTACCTCTAATAGTGTTTTATATATAATATTTGTTTATAATGCAAAATGATACAATTTATAATTGTAAAATATATTCTTGCTTTTTTTATTCCATTTCATATGTTAAGATTTTACTATAATATTTAATTATAGAAAGAGGGAGGTAATTGTAGTGATTTTTTCAACTCTTAAGATCAATAATAATAAACCTATATATATTCAAATATATGAACATATTATGAGTTCTCTTAAAAAGGGAGTTTTAAAAAAGGATGATAAGTTACCTTCAACAAGAGAAGCAAGTAAAATTTTAAATATAAGCAGAAATTCTGTAATAGTAGCTTATGAAGAACTTGAAAGCAGAGGAGTTATAAAAACTTTAAGAGGAAAAGGCACATTTATAGCAATAGATAATAAAGATTGCAAAGATAATAAAGTAAAATTAAATATTAATTGGAAGGATAAATTTAATGAATATTCAAAAATTCTTAGAAAAGAAGATATAGTAAAAAGTGAGCCTATTTATAAAAAAGGAATGATATCCTTTAAGTCAATTTCTCCAGATGATAAGCTTTTTAATGTAGACGAATTTAAGAAGGCCCTTTGGGAGGCTTGGAGCATGGAAGAAAGAAATTTATTGAATTATGGATATGCAAAAGGATATAGGAATCTTATTGAATACTTTATGGATTATATGAAAAGCAAAGGAGTATATACTTTTAATAAAGATATACTTATAACAAATGGATTTACTGAAGCTTTTGATATTATATTAAGTTCTATAACAGTAAAAGGTGATATTATTTTTACAGAGAAGCCTACTCACAATACTGCAATAAAAATAATGAAGGCTCATGGAATAAAAATTGTACAAATTCCTATGGATAAAGATGGAATAATAATTTCAGAACTTGAAAAGGAACTAGAAAAAAATATACCTAAAGCAGCATATTTAATTCCATCTTATAATAATCCTACAGGCATTGTAACAAAAGTTGAAAGGAGAAAGGAGATACTTTTGTTATTTGCAAAATACAAAGTGCCAGTTATAGAAGATGGTTTTAGTGAAGAATTATTTTATTCTAGCTCTCCTATTCAACCTATGGCAGCTCTTGAGGGGGATGGAAATGGAGTATTATATTTAGGAAGCTTATCAAAGGTACTTTTTCCAGGACTTAGAATAGGTTGGATTTTTGCAGACAAAAAAATTATAGACATTCTTGAAAGTGTAAAAAGAGGTAGAAATATTCATGTTTCCTTTTTAGATCAAAGCGCTTTTTATAATTATTTAAAAAATGGTGCCTTTGAAAGATATATAAAAAATATTAGAAAATATTATAAGGATAAATACAACATTGTAGTTAAAAATATAAAAAAATATTTAAAGTGTGAGTATATTACTGGTGAAGGAGGTCTTCATGTATTTGTTAAATTAAAAGATAACATAGACACTAGGAAGCTTTTATATATGTGTTATGAAAAAGGTGTACTTTTTATGCCTGGTGATATTTTTTATGCAGATAGTAAGTATTATGAGGGAAAAAATAAAATTTGTAATTCCTTTAGAATAGGTTTTGGAAGAGTAAATGATGAGGATATAGAAAAAGGAATTAAAATTATAAGTGAATGTATAGAACAATTAAAAAAGGAAGATAATGATAAAAATGAATAAAATATATTATGAAAATCAATACATAAGAGAATTTAATACAGATATTATAAATATACAAAAAAGAGATGATAAATATTTAGCAGAACTTAAGGATACTGCTTTTTTTGAAGGTGGTGGTGGCCAAAGGAGAGATTTTGGTACAATTGATGGAATAAAGTTAGAAGATATATTAGCTGAAAATGAAAAAATATTATATGTTTTACCAGAGAAACCTCAAAATATAATTAATGTAAAGTGTGTAGTAGATTGGGATAATAGATTTGATTTTATGCAAAAACATTCTGCTCAACATGTGTTATCAGGATGTTTTTATAAATTATTTAATGCAAATACTGCTGGCATTCATTTAGGTAATGATATAAGTTATGTAGATATAGTTGGTATTATTACAAAAGAGCAAATCAAAAAAGCTGAAGAATATGCAAATAACATTATACATGAAGGAAGAAAATTTAAATTTACTATTACAACTAGAGAAAAAGCAGAAAATATGGGACTTAGAAGAAAACTTCAAACAGAAGATAATAATATTAGAGTAGTTGAAATAGAAGGTCTTGATATTAATGCTTGTTGTGGTGTTCATTGTCAAAATACAAGGGAGCTTCAGCTTATAAAAATAATTAATTTTGAAAAGCATAAGGGAAATACAAGAATATACTATAAGGCTGGAAAAGGAGCAGTAGATTATGTTCTTAATAGTAGCATGATTTTTGATGAAATATGTAATAAATTAAGTACTGGCATAAAAGACATTAGGGCAACAATTAACAATTTATTAATAGAGAATAGTAGGTTAAAAGATGAAAATTCAAAAATGCAGTTAGAAGCTATACAAAGTGAAACTGAGAAATTGATAAAAAATAGTGAAAAAATAAATGAAGTATCACTAGTATTTAAAATTTACAAAAATAAAGATAAAAAATTTCTTAATAAAATAGTAAATAAAATAATAAACGAAAATACAAGTATTATAATATTTTTTAATATTTTAGATAATAAGGTATCTGTTATATGTGCTTGTTCTAAAGATATAAAAATAAACATGAATGATATTTTAAATGAAATATTACTTATTATTGATGGAAAAGGAGGGGGAAGTAATATAATGGCACAGGGATCTGGCAGTGGAGTTGAAGATGTTAAAAAAGCTCTTAATATATCTTACCAAAAAGTAAAGAAGGAACTTTTAAAATAGTGTTTTTTCTTTAGAGAGTAAAAATATATATAAAATAATTTTTATAACTACAAGACTTTGACTTACTTTGACTTTAAGTGTATAATTATATTAATGTTTAAAAACAATTAATTAATTTTATGTAATTTAGGAGGAGATATTTAATGAGTAGTGAAAAAGGAAATATTTCAATTAATACTGAAAATATTTTTCCAATTATAAAAAAATGGTTATATTCTGATAAGGACATTTTTGTAAGAGAACTTATTAGTAATGGCTGTGATGCTGTAAGTAAATATAAAAGACTTATTTCTATGGGTGAAGTTGATGATAGAGAAGATCAACAATTTAAAATTCTTGTAACTGTAAATAAAGAAAAGAAGACCATGACATTTAGTGATAATGGAATAGGAATGACAGAAGATGAAGTTAAAAAATATATAAATGAAATAGCTTTTTCAGGAGCTGAAGATTTTGTAAATAAATATAAGGACAAAATGGGAGAAGGAAATGATATTATAGGTCATTTCGGACTTGGATTTTATTCAGCATTTATGGCAGCTTCTAAAGTATCAATAGATACTCTTTCATATAAAGAAGGTGCAGAAGCTGTAAAATGGGTATCAGATGGTGGTACTGAATTTGAAATTTCAAAATCAGATATTAGAACTACTCGTGGTACAACAATAACATTATTTATAAATGAGGAAAGTGAAGAATTTTTAGAAGAATATAAATTAAGAAATATAATATCTAAGTATTGTGCATTTATGCCAACTGAAATATATTTAGAAGATGAATGTGTAGAAAAGAAAGAGGATGACAAATCAGTAGTTAGTCCTATAAATGATACAAAACCATTATGGATAAAAAAACCTAGTGAATGTACAGATGAAGAATATAAAGAATTTTACAAAAAAACATTTAGAGAATTTGAAGAACCATTATTTTGGATACATTTAAATGTGGATTATCCATTTAATTTAAAGGGAATTTTATATTTTCCTAAATTAAAAAATGAATTTGAACTTGTAAAAGGAGAAGTAAAATTATATAACAATCAAGTTTTTGTAGCTGATAATATAAAAGAAGTTATTCCAGAATTTTTACTTTTATTAAAGGGTGCAATTGATTGCCCAGATTTACCACTTAATGTATCAAGAAGTTTCCTTCAAAATGATAAGGATGTTTCAAGAATTTCAAAACATATAATTAAAAAAGTAGCTGATAAACTTAATTATATATTTAAAAATGAAAGGGAAAAATATAATGAATTTTGGGAAAACATCCAAATATTTATTAAATATGGCTGCTTAAGGGAAGAAAGCTTCTATGAAAAAATTAAAGATTCATTAATTTTTAAGGATATAAATGATAAATATATTACTTTAAATGAATATCTTGAAAATGCAAAAGAAAAGCATGAAAATAAGGTGTTTTATGTAAGTGATACAGAAAAACAAGCACAATATATAAAATTATTTAAAGAATATGATTTAAATGCAGTTGTACTTAATACAACTATAGATAACAATTTTATTTCATTCCTTGAATATAAAGACTCAAAAGTTAAATTTGCAAGAGTTGATTCTGATCTTTCAGATGTTTTAAAGGACAAAGAAAGTGAAGAAAATAAAGAAGCAAATGATAAGCTTATTGAAATATTTAAATCTGTAATTGGTGATAAAGTTAAAGAGTATAAGATTCAAGGACTTAAAAAAGAAGAAACACCAGCTATGGTATTAACATCAGAGGATTCAAGAAGAATGAAAGAAATGCAGGCACAATTTGGTGGTGTTGGTATGCCAAATCTTAACTTTAATGAAGAAAAAACTTTAGTAATTAATAATAACAATGAATTAGTTAAGAAAGTAGTTGAATTAAATAATGATGAAGCTAATAAAGATAAAGTAGATATTTTATGTAAACAAATTTTTGATCTTGCTTTAATTAGCAATCAGGAATTAGACGCAGAAAGTATTAGTGAATTTATAAATAGAACAAACAAAATAATGATGATGGCTTTATAAATTAGAAAAAAATCTAGAACATATAATGTGCTCTAGATTTTTTCTTTTAAAAAAAACTTTTAAGATATGATATAACATATTTATCTAGATCTTCTTTTATATCTTTATTATTTCGTATAAGGTCTTTTTGTCTTGTTGTTATTCTTATGGAATAAACTTCCTTCCTTTTTTCTAAATTATCAGTAGAATTTTCTTTTTTTGTTACTATTTTGTTATCCATTATATGCACCTCCTAATATATGTATACTTAAGTAAATTAGAGATATGCATATAAATTTATATATTTCTTTATAGATTAAGAAAAATCTTTATGCTATAATAATTAATTATTGAAAGATAGGTGAAAAAGTTGAAAAAGATAAAAAAAATAATATCAATGTGTATTGCATTGGCTACTACTATTTGCATATTGCAAGGATGCACAGATAATAAAAAGAAAGAAACTTATTCAGAAGATACATTAAATATTTGGGCAAATATGATAAATGATGATTCAAAAACATATAATGAAATAGCTGAAAAGTGGTCTGAAAATCATAATGGAATGAAGGTTAATTTTATAGATAGTGATGTTTCTGCAACTGATTATATTGAAAATGAATTAAAACCAGATATTGTCCTTGGAATGGATACAAGAGAAGCTGAAAAGGTAGTTCTTGCAAAATGCGCAGATGAAATTCCAGGAGAATTATTTTCTGATGATGAATTTACATCAAAGGATTTAATTGATGTTATAACTATAAATGGGAAAAAATATGGAGTTCCATTTACTCAAGATACACCTATTTTATTTTATCGTAAGGACAAAGTAAATAATGCACCTGAAACTATGGAAGATTTAATTAAGGATGCTGAAGATGTTGGATTTACTACAACAATAGATGATAAATTTATTAATTATGGTTTTATGTCCGCTTATGGTGGATATTATTATAAGTATAATGAAGATGGAACTTTTGATGACCACAATATAGGTTGTGATACCAAAGAAGCCATTGAAGGATATGAATTTATTTATGATTTAGTAAATAAATATAAATTTTGTTTAGCTGGTACTACTGATATGATGGCAACTAATGGATTTGAATCTGGAAAATGTGGCTACTATATAGGTGAATATGGACGAGTAAGAACTTTTAATAATCATAATATAGATTTTGGAGTGTCAAAAATACCAACATTAAATGGTAATGAAGTAAAACCATTTAAAATAGTTACAATGTCTGTAGTAAATCCAAACAGTTCTAAAAAAGATCTTGCATGGGATTTTTTAAGATATTTTATGGATGAAGCTTCAGAATATGTTATGACAAGTAATCCTAAAGCACCAGTCCTTAAAAAAAGTCTAGATACAGATTCTTATAAAAATTCAGAATATTTAAGTGAATTTTACAAACAGTCACTTTCTGCTGAACCATATCCCAATATTATATCTGCTTCTATATATGGAAGTGCAATAGATAATAATATATCGGCTATGACATTAAAACAAATGACACCAGAAGAATGTGCTTCTCAAATAAAAAGTGACCTTATAGAGTCTAGAGAGCAAACAATAACAGGTTCTTCAGAAAAATAATAATATTTTATTTGGTGTTCTAAAATATTATTAAGGTCATACAATATTTATCAGAACTGAAAGGCAAAAAAAATTCTCATTAAATTGTATAGAAATCTACGCATTTCCCGTGTGATGAAGTAAAATAAAAGAAAAACTTTGTCTCACAGGAGGGCTTATGGGAAGGAAAGAACAAAGAATTAAAAATAAGT
>JAAYQS010000205.1 GCA_012519155.1 Clostridiales bacterium | reverse complement strand
AAGAAGTATAATTACGAGGTAAATTATTTTGGAAGTGCAAAGAATTTCAGCTGATGATTTACGGAAGATAAGTGATTTTACATGTACGGAAGAAAGTATGACCGATTTCTTAAAAGGTGAAGCGCTTGAGTGCGATTCTAAAGGAGAGGGTAATACATATTTATTAAAAGATGAAACTAATAAAATATTAGGATATTATACAATTAAGTGTAATGCTATCCAAAGTCATGATGAAGAAAAGAAATATAATGAATATAAGGTATATCCTGCTATTGAAATAGCTAGATTAGCTATAGATGAAAGTTGTGCTGGTAAGGGACTTGGATCAATTTTATTAGCATATATAATACAAAAGATACTAGAATTAAAAGAACAAGTTGGTATTAAATACATTTTTTTATTTGCATTGCCTAGTGCAAAAGAATTTTATATGAGAAAAAATAAGGCTGATGTGAAATTTTTGGAATTTCCTAAGAGTGTAAAATATCTAACTGATTCTCAAGAAGACGGTTGCGAGCCATTATATTTACCAATTAGTGAATAATGTATAGAAATAGCCAAGAAGTAAAAACTTCAAGGTTATTTTTTGTATACATGGTGTTTTTTTTATCTCCTTTATACGTCTATATAAAATAAAAGGAGTTGGTATTTATGGAGATAATATTAATTGTTGTATGTGTTATTGCTTTATTATTTTGTAGTAAGCTATCTAAAATGTTAAGGAATATGCAAGAAGTTATAGACAAACTTAAAGATCATGATTAATTTCATGGTCTTTTTACATATTATTAACATATTACTTGTAAATATTTCTATATGTACTACGATAAAGTAGTATATAAGGGGGGGAATGTTAGATGAGAAAGATTATAAGTTTAATGTTGATTATTGCGTCTTGTTTTATTTTAGCTGGATGTCATAAAACAACAGATGATGAACAAAATGTTATTGATTGTTTAGATAGGGCTGAAAAAATTGCAGAAGATGGACTTAAATATGTAGGGAATAAAGAAGGAACCCAATATGGTACATATGAAAATGAGTTGCAAAAAATAAAGAATGATATAGGCGAAACAACAGGGATTGGAGATGTTAGAGTTGATAAGGTTGATAGTTACGTAAAAGAAAACAATTTAGAATATGAACATAAAGCATATGAAGATTTAAATAATGCAGAGTTAGAACTTATGGAAAAAGCACACACAGAAGAAGGATGGGAAGATATTATAGAAAAAATAAAAAGTATAAAAAAGGAATATAAAAATAATATAAAAAATAGAAATTAATTAAAATACCAGGTACTTAATTGCACCTAGTATTATTGTATGGTTATGGTGGCAAGGTGTAATTTGCCACCAATTTGCCACCGTTCCACAGAAATTGTTATATTTAATAATATCTTAAAATATTTAATAATGTTTTTTAAATGCTTTAGTAGAGCCATTTTAAGCAACTAAAATATTTTATTCTATAAAATACACTTAAAATACAAAAATTAAACACACGCCACATGTATATGCATGTGGGGATTTTTTATTAAAGAATATGGGAAGAAGGATAAAGATCATGATTAATTTATAGGTCTTTATTTGTATTTATTAACAAATAATTCAAAATATTATGATATAATGGCTAAAATAATAATTTTGTAGGGGGAATCAGAATGAAAAGAAGTATAAGTTTACTATTGTTAATTATGTCATGTTTTATGTTAGTTGGATGCCATAAAAATACAGAAGATGAGCAGAGTGTTATTGATTGTTTAGAGGCTATTGAAAAGGATATTGATGATGGAATAGAACGAAAAGATGAAAGCAACAAGTTAAAATGTACCAGTTATTATATTAATGGTCATTATCAGGATTGTAAGGTGTTAACTAGTATTGGTAGTAAAAAGGATAATGAAGTAGATAAAGCTACTGCTGAGTATAAAGTAGAAGAAAATGTGATCAATGTTAAGCTAAATTTGGCAAGGGATTATGATGAGAGTGTATGGAAAGAAAAGAAACAGATTATAAAAGATACATTAGAACAATATAAAAAAGATATAAAAAATAGAGATTAATGAAAATACCAGGTACAGTTAAGTACCTGGTATTAAAAAATTCCTACATTTATATATGCATTTATTTCGAGTTGTTTCTTCTTTTTTTATCTGATAATATAATAGATAGATCATTGATATTACTTTTTACGTTTTCGTCAATGGCGCAGAAGAACTAGCACATGTTGAAATGATAGCTACTATGGTTTATCAATTAACAGAAAATGCTAGTGTAAAAGAATTAGAAGAAGCTGGTCTTGGAGATAGATATACAGATCATAGAAAGGCACTTTTTT
>JAAYQS010000204.1 GCA_012519155.1 Clostridiales bacterium | reverse complement strand
TGAAGACTGAATTTGCATTTGATAGGATTTTTGAAAGTTTGGAACAATTAAAATTAGAATTAAGAAGTTATGTTCTATGGTATAACAACAAACGCATACATAGTGCTTTAGGTTATATGACACCAGTGGAATATAGAATTTCTAATATGACCGAATAATAACTGTATAAAAAAGTGTTGACAATCCATATTTATAATACAAGCTGAAGTTAACTCTAAGTCAATACCTTATTTTCAATTTTTATCCATAAACATATCCAGTTTATTGAAAACCTCTTCTAAGCCACTAACCATATTGTTAAATTCCTCTTGAATATTTTGAGCAACTTTGTCATTAGATCCTTGCATATTTTCTATTACATTTCTCCCCCTATTCTCTACATCCTTTAAAATACTTTGAACATATTCAATTTTTTCTCTATTTTTCAACTGAATTTCTTCGCTTTCAAGTTCTTTTCTATGATTTTGGATTTCTGCATTTACAATTTCTGAATGTAGCATACCTATAGTACATTCATATGATTGAGCTTTAACCCCCATATTTACAAATACTGATATAAAAAATATTGTAATAAAGATTATAAATAAACAACTTATTATTATTAATTTTTGTATTGATAAACCACTTTTCATAATATTCACTTGATATTTACTAATTTCAGTTAATGCCTCATTAAACCTTGTATAAAATACACATGAAATACATATATACAAAAATGCCATTACCATTCCTATAAATATAATTAACCAGCTTTTCTTATTTTTCATTATTAGCTCCTTTAAAATGTTTATAAACTTCCTTATTATAAGTTTATTCATTAAATCTTTATATAAGACAATATTTTTTAGTTTATATTGACAATGTAGCAAATAAAATTCTAAACTATATAAAAGATAATAACTAGGAGGCATTATCCTTGAAAAACAATGAATATTTATTTAATAATTATATAAACTTAGCTGAAAACTCATTAATGAATAATGACCATACAAAGGCTTTAAAGTTCTACATAAAAGCCTCTAAGCTTACTTTAGGTAAAAAAGATCTAGACCTTCTGCTAGATATAGCTCTACTTTATGACGAACTTGGCTTTAAAGATCTTTCCATAGAAAAGTATAATGAAATTATCTCAATAGATGAAGAATGTGCTAATGCATATTATGGTCTTGCTATCATTTATGATGATAAAAAGGATTTAGAAAAAGCTATACACTATTACAAAAAGGCAATTCATTTTAATCCTAATTATGATACTGCTTATTTTTATCTTGGATGTATTTATGATGATTTAAAAAACTTTTCATGTGCAATAAGGTGCTATAAAAGTGCTATAGAAATAAATTCAGATTATCTTTGGGCTTATGGAAATATTGGTTCTATTTTAGAAAAGCAAAATAAAAATGAAGAAGCACTAAATTACTTTAAAAAGGCTCTAAAAATAAACCCTTCTGAGTATAGAATTCTTTATAATATGGGAGTTGTTTTAAAAAAACTTAATAGATCTAAAGAAGCAGAAAAGTTTTACAAAAAATCAATTAAAATGAACAAATCATACCCATCAAGCTATTTAAATTTAGCTGTTATGTATAAAGAACAAAATAATTTTGATACTGCTATATACTACCTAAGTGAAGGCATAAAAAACAACCCCTCAGTAGCTTATCTTTACTACAACAGAGGTTGTACTTTTGCTAAAATGAAAAAATATGACCTTGCTAAAAATGATATAAATAAAAGTATTGAACTTGATAGTTTTTTTATTGAATATTCAAAAAAAGATTCAGAGTTAACTTGGCTTTATACTTAAATTATTTAAAGTTAAGACCTTGATATAAATTATCATTTTTCATTTTATTATCAATAGCATTTAAAATTTCCCACTTTTTAAGGCTCCACATAGGACCTATTAAAAGTTTTCTTGGTGCATCTCCTGTAAGCCTATGAACCACCATATCCTGTGGAAGTCTAGTTATTGATTCACATATAAGATTTATGTATTCGTCCTGTTCTAAAAATTTAAGTTCACCTCTTTCATAAAACTTTACAAGAGGTGTATCCTTCATTAAATGAAGAAGGTGAAATTTTATTCCTTTTGCACCTGAATGGGCTATATAATCTACAGTTTTTATCATGTCTTGCTCATTTTCACCAGGAAGTCCAAATATAGAATGCACAACAAAATCTATATTTCTTTTCTTTAAATTTAATATAGCATTTTCAAAAACATCTAATGTATATCCTCTATTTATTATTTTTGCTGTATCATTATTTGTTGTTTGAAGCCCAAGTTCTACCCATACATAATATTTTTTATTAATTTCCTCTAAAAGATCTAAAACATCTTCCTGTAAACAATCTGGTCTTGTAGCAATAGCAATAGCTACAACATTTTCTTCCTTTAATGCTTCATAATATTTTTCTCTAAGAATATTAACTGGTGCATAAGTATTTGTATACGCTTGAAAATATGCAATATACTTTCCATGCTTCCATTTATGTGCCATCATTTCTTCTATATCAGTAAATTGCTTATGAATAGAAAAATTTCTATCTCCAGCAAAATCTCCAGAACCTCTTTCACTACAAAATACACACCCACCTGTACTTATAGTACCATCTCTATTAGGGCATGAAAAACCTGCATCTAGTGATATTTTAAATACCTTTTCTCCAAATTTATTTCTTAAGAAATAATTTAAACTATGATATCTTTTGCCATTCCATTCCTTGCACATATTAATCTCCTATACTAAATTTTTTATTATCTTTCATAATTATATCATTAATATTAGTATATTTTGTTAAGTATTTTTATATAATTTACTAATTAATAATCTTTGTGGTGAAAGTAATTGAAAAATGATTTATTAAAAACTTTTCAAATAGCTGTTGTATTTATAGGAACAATTGTAGGTGCTGGCCTTGCTTCAGGAAAAGAAATAACTGAATTTTTTACTATATTTGGAGCAAAAAGTTTTATATTTATTCCATTATGTGGGGCATTTTATATTATAATCGGAAGTATCTTAGCAAAAATAGGTTATACTTATAAATTAAATTCTTATAGTGATGCAATAAAAAAAATAAGCCCTAATATTTTAGGAAAATTAACAGGCGTTATAACAACCCTTTACCTAATATCAAGTGCTTCAATAATCCTTGCTGGCAGTGGTGCTATAATGAATCAGTTTTTTTCTATTCCTAAAATAATTGGCTCTATTATTATGCTTATTGTAGCTTATATTTTTTTACTTAGAGGTACTAATGGTCTAATTGAAGTTAACAGCCTTATTGTTCCTCTTCTTTTAACCTCAATAACTCTTATAGTAATTTTGTATTTTGCATTTTTCAAAGATCAAATATCACTTCAAAATATAGTATTATGCCATCCCAAAAAGAATGGAGTATTAATTTCTACTATTCTTTATTCAGGCTATAATGTTTTATGTTGTTCTGGTGTTATTATTCCCTTAAGCAATGAAACAAATAATCATAAAATTATGAAAAGAGGAATAATACTTGGTAGTATATTCCTTACACTTCTTTGCTTAATGATAAACTTACTTCTTACAATAAATACTCCATATATATATGAATATGAAATTCCTTTACTTTATGTAGCTCATAGATTTGGTCCAATTATCCAAGCTATACTTGTTATAGTAATACTTCTTGAAATGTTTTCTACAGAAGTATCCGATGTATATTCTATAAGTAAAACTTTAGAGCAATCATTTAATATAAAATTTAAAAAAGGAATATTCATAATTCTTTTTACTGCCCTTTTAATATCTCAAATAGGATTTACTAATTTAATTACTACACTTTATCCTATTTTTGGACTTTTAAGCTTAATATTTATTACTCAAAGTATAATTTTTTATTATAAGAACAATCTTGCAAAAAACAAGTAAATTATGCTACTGCCCTTTGATGTTCTTCTTTTTTTATACTTTCACCATTTAATCCCATAAATGATAGTATCTTTTTCTTGAAAAGCCTTGTAAATACTCCAAGCATTACACCTTCTCCTGCTAATGGAACAATATCACTTGACATATATAAAAGAATTCCTATTGCTACACACATAATGCTTATGGCAAGAAATACAAGTCTTATAGGATAACTTGTAATTTCAGGTACAAAGGATATAAGAAAATTAGAAAAAGTAGTAAAATATCCAAACATAAATGCAACTGCAATTTGCAAAAAATCTTTCTTTTTAAATGCCTTTCCCAATATTAATATTTGAACAAAAATAAGTGCTATATGAAATATTATAGTAGCCTTACCCATTTCTATTCCTAAAATTAATGTCATAGTATAAGGTATTGTACTTACAGGCGAAACTCCAAGATCAGACTTTACTGAAAATGCTATTCCCACAGACATAATAAAAAGTCCCAAAACATATAAAAATATTCTTTTAAAATTACTTTTCAAAAGAAATCCCTCCTAAAAATAATTTATTTCACTACAATTTTATCAAATATCTATATTTATAAATGTTAAGTACTTAACATTTCAAATTAAAAGTAATATACTTTTTTTATAAGTTTTGTTTATATTAAAATGGGGCTGATAGTATGTACAATATAAAAAAATCCCAGGCTATAAAAATATAGATGAGCTTTTAAAAATACTTGAAAAATACAAGAAACCACGATTATTTTTAAAAGGTCAATACATATTTCATCAAGGTGAAAAATCCAATAATTTTTATTTCTTAAAATCTGGAGCAACAAAAATATTTTCAGCATCAAAATACGGCAATGAAAAAACAATTTTTATTTTAAGAACCAAAGGAATATTTGCTGCTTCTTCTTTTTTTAGTGGTGATATAAGACGTTCCTCCTGTATTGCTTTAGAAAATTCAGAAATAATAGTCATTGATAAAAATTTAGTTAATTCTATAATATTATAAGAACCTAATTTTGCCTTAAATGTAATAAAAGACATGTCTAGAGATATTAATTTAATGCTTGATGATATTTCTAGCAGCAGCTTTCTATCTGCAAAGGAACAAGTAGCAGTTTTTTTGTATAAATGTATTAACAGTAATCACTTTTTTATAAAAGATAATTTAATGAATATAAATTATACACAAGAAGAATTATCTAAAATAATAGGCTTATCCAGACCTACCATAAATAAAGTATTAAATAATTTTAAATCATTAGGTTGGATTAATTTAGGTTACAAATACATAATTATTTTAAATTACGATAAAATAAAAAATTACATAAAAAAATTCTATTAAAATAGGAGAAAAAAATGAAATATAAAGAATACTTACAAAACTGTAATTTATGCAATAGACATTGCAATGTAAATAGATTAAAAGGGGATCTTGGTGCTTGTAATGCTTCTTCAAAGGTTTTAATTGCAAGGGCTGCACTTCACTTTTTTGAAGAACCACCTATTTCAGGTAAAAAAGGGTCTGGTGCAGTATTCTTTTCATGCTGCAACTTCAAATGTGTGTTTTGTCAAAATCACGAAATAAGCCAAGAATTTAAAGGCAAAGAAGTATCAATAAATCACTTAGCAGAAATATTTTTAAATCTTCAAAAACAAGGGGCAAACAACATAAACCTAGTAACACCAACTCACTATGTACCACAAATAATAGAAGCTTTAGATATTGCAAAATCAAGAGGCTTATTAATTCCTATTTTATACAATACAAATGGCTATGACTCATTAGAAACTATTGAACTTTTAAAAGGATATATTGATGTATATCTTCCTGATTTTAAATATTTTGATGATAAATATGCAGTAAAATATTCTAAAGTTAATAATTATAAAGAAAATTTAATGCCTATTTTAGAAGAAATGTATAGTCAAGTAGGAAGTCCTAAATTTTATGAAAATGGCATAATAAAAAAAGGTATGATAATACGTCATCTAATGCTTCCTGGTTTATTATTTGACTCTAAGAAAGTAATAGATGCCATATATAATACCTTTAAAGACAATGTATACATAAGCATAATGAACCAGTATACACCCATGTTTAATGCAAAAAAATATCCCGAAATAAACAAACCTCTTAATGAAAAACATTATGAAACATTAATTGATTATGCAGCATCAATTGGCGTTAAAAATGGTTTTATTCAAGATACTGGCTCAAACACTACTGAATTTGTTCCAAGTTTTAATTTTGAAGGTCTGTAAAATAAACTAATTAAGAGGATACGTAAATCTTGGAGCCTTATTGCTGCTTCTAAAGCCAAGCATATCAGTTGGAGGAATAAATATATTATCACCTCTTAGTTCTGCTATTTTACTTACTCCAACGTATATGTTTGATATTTGATACCAAGTAGCATAATCTATCTGACCAGTTTTTGGCAAACTAAAAATATCTTGAAATACTCTTACAGCCTCAGCTGTATTTTCTCCATATACACCATCTACAGCAACAGTAGGAATTAGAGGATAATTTTTAGCTATTCTATTTAAATATTCCTGAACATTCCTTACTGATTCACCAGTTGATCCTATAGTTAGTGTATATCCAGGATAAGATGATGGACTTCCTGTTACTTGACTAGCCCTTTTAAGCTCTATATCATCTCCATAATAATAAGTTAATATATCATAAGGAACCTTTCCTTGATCTCCTAAATACTTGCTACCCCATTGACTAAGCCATTCAGGACACTGAACATTTTTCCCATCACAATATTGTGTTAATAAAGGTTGTTTTCTATTAAATCTTTTAATATATGTTGAAAAAATCTCATCTACAACATTACTTATATTTTCATAAATATTTCTTCCATAATTAAATGCATGATCATAAGCAGTGGAACTTGTTATATCATAATTTTTCCCCTTACCTCTATACCATTCTGTATATATTCTATTTAAGGTAAAAGATATTATACAATATATATTTGCCCTTATAGTACTATCTGGCCATGTTGAATATATCTCACAAGATGCTACATTTTTTATATAATCTTTATAGTATACTTTATAATTAGGTGCAGTATTATCATTAGGACTTCCCTGATGCACAGTTACAAATTCGGGCACCACAGGCTGTTGAAGCACGACTCCACTAGATGGTGGTGGTAATGGCTTTTCAGAAGCCTCTGGTATTTTTTCCGGATAATCGCCATTTAATGTATTAGGAAGTATTAATATATCATCATTTCCTGTCTGCCTCTTTTTCTCACTTCTTGTATTTAATTCTGGCATACTTACATTTTGAATTGCCAACTGCTCTGAAAATATTTGAACTCCCTTTATAAATACATCATCAAAGCCATTTCTTTCAATTTTAAGATTATATAAACCATAAGGAGTTACATCATCTAAAGGACTTTGAGAATATGCCTTTGGTGGTGCTGCTAAGTCAATTACTTCACTTAATCCAGAAGAATCTGTTGTAAGAATAATATTAGTATACTTAGATGCATCTTCCTGATTTGTAGAAGATGGATTAACTGTAATCTTACATTTATCAACAGGTATATAACTCTCTCCATTAAAACATTGAATTCTTAATCTTCCTATTTCAGCCATTTATTTCTCCATAAAAAATGCTATTACTTTATATTATATTTTAAAGTTTATAACTTGTTACTTATATTAAAGAAAAATAAAAAACACCAGGATACCCATTCCTGATGTTTTTCTCATTAATTCTTTTACCTTTTATACCCCAAGACTAAGTCTTGATTTTTATAAAAACAAGCGTAATGCTTGTTTATGTCTAATTTCTTACCACAAGTTTATTATAGCACATTTTTATAATTATAATATGAATATTGTGTTAACTTTTACATTGTTTATTCCAAGCAATTCC
>JAAYQS010000203.1 GCA_012519155.1 Clostridiales bacterium | reverse complement strand
TACTTGTTATTTCTTAAAAAAGTATATCTAAGCTTCATAATATATTATAAATAAAATTTAAAAAATAATAAAGCTTTATTTAGAATAAATCTAAATAAAGCTTTATGTAAATATAAATTTACTTTATTTTTATTAATAATTCTCCAGATTTAACTTGTTGTCCTTCTGCAATATAAACTTTCTCAATAACACCATCTGCTGAAGCAACAATGTTAGTTTCCATTTTCATGGCTTCAATAACAGCTAAACTGTCACCTTCTTTAACATTATCTCCTTCTTTAACAAGAACTTTTATTATTGAACCAGGTATTCCGGCACCTATTTCAAGATTGTTATCAGGATCAGCCATCTTTATAGAATTTTCATCATTTACAGAAACAAGAGCTCTTTCAGTTTTGTCTTTAACTTTAATTTCTCTTCTATTTCCGTTAACTTCAAATTCAAGTGTTCTATAACCTTCATTATCAAGCTTGCCCATACTTATAAGTTGTACTATTAAAGTTTTACCTTCTGCAACTTCAATTTCAGATGTTTCTCCTTCTTTTAAGCCATGGAAGAATACATCACTTCCCATTCTAGAAACATCACCGTATTCCATAACAAATTTAATGAAATCTTCAAATACATCTGGATATAATGCATAGCTTAAAATATCTTTATTTGAAGGATCAAATTTGAATTTTTCCTTTAGATGTTGTGCTATTTTATCAAAATCTTCTGGAGGTAATAATTCTCCAGGGCGTACTGTAATAGGTTTTTCTCCTTTTAAAACAATATTTTGAAGATCTTTTGGGAATCCTCCTTCTGGTTGACCCATCATTCCTTTAAAGTATGAAACAACAGAATCAGGGAATGCTAAATTCTTAGCCTTTTCTACAATATTTTCTGGTGTTAAATCATTTTGAACCATAAATATTGCAAGATCTCCTACCATCTTAGATGATGGGGTAACTTTTATTATATCACCAAGCATCATATTAACATCTTTATACATTTTCTTAACATCATCAAATTTGTTACCTAAACCAAAGCTTTCTACTTGAGGTTTTAAGTTTGAATATTGACCACCTGGAATTTCGAATTTATAAATTTCTGCACTACCAGATTTTAAATCAGATTCAAATTCACTATAAACAGGTCTTACAGCATCCCAATAATCTGATAATTTTTGTATTCCAGCTAAATCAAAGCCTGTATCTCTTGAAGTGTTTTCTAAAGCTGCAACAATTGAATTAAGAGCTGGCTGACTAGTAAGTCCTGACATACTGTTATAAGTAGTATCTATTATATCTACTCCAGCATCTGCAGCCATTAATACTGTAGCAACTCCATTACCAGTAGTATCATGTGTATGAAGATGTATTGGAATTTCTATTTCATTTTTAAGAGCTGTAATAAGCTTTTTAGCTGCATATGGTTTTAAAAGTGCTGACATATCTTTAATTCCTAAAATATGTGCTCCCATTTTTTCAATTTCTTTAGCTTTCTTAACGTAATAATCTAATGTATATTTATCTCTTGATTCATCTAGAATATCACCAGTATAGCAAAGAGCAACTTCTGCAACTTTATTGCATTTTAATACTTCTTCTAATGATACTTCTATTCCTTTTAACCAGTTTAATGAATCGAATATTCTAAATACATCTATTCCACTTTCAGCAGATTCTTTTATAAATGATTTTATTACATTATCAGGATAATTTTTATATCCTACACCATTAGCACCACGAATAAGCATTTGGAACATTACATTTGGTATTCTCTTTCTTAATTCCTCAAGTCTTTTCCAAGGAGATTCTTTTAAGAATCTGTAAGATGTATCAAATGTTGCTCCGCCCCACATTTCAAGTGAGAATAAATCATTTCCATATAAAGCTGTTGCATTAGCAATATTTATCATATCTCTGCTTCTTACTCTTGTAGCAAGTAATGATTGTTGAGCATCTCTCATTGTTGTATCTGTTAATAATAATTTCTTTTGAGATTTAACCCAGTCTCTAACAGCTTCTGGTCCCTTTTCGTCTAATAATTGTTTAGTTCCTCTTAAGTTTTTAACATCATCATGAGTAACTTTTGGAATTGGTGGTACATCATATTCTGGTTTTATACCTTTTGATACATTAACTATTGTATTACCAGTAAATTTAAGAATTCTAGATTCGTCATCAGTTCTTGGAGTAATATCAAATAATTGAGGATTATCTGATATAAAGTTTGTATCACACATTCCTTTCTTAAATGTTTCATTATTTAAAACATTTATTAAGAAATCAATATTAGTTTTTACCCCTGTAATATTCATTTCTTTTATTGCTCTTATAGCTTTTCTTACTGTATCTTCAAATGTTCTTGCATAAGCAGTAGATTTAACAAGTAGACTATCATAATATGGAGTTATTACGGCACCTGCAAATCCATTTCCACCATCAAGTCTTATACCAAATCCAGCACCACTTCTATATACATCTATTTTTCCTGTATCAGGTGAGAAATTATTTGAAGGATCTTCTGTAGTTATTCTGCATTGTATAGCATAACCTCTAGTTGTTATAGAATCTTGTGATTTTATGTTAACTTCAGGAGAATCTAATTTATATCCTTCTGCTATAAGTATTTGACTTTGAACAATATCTATTCCAGTTACCATTTCTGTAATAGTATGTTCAACTTGAATTCTTGGGTTCATTTCAATAAAATAGTGATTTCCATGAGTATCAACTAAGAATTCTAATGTACCAGCACTTCTATAATTCATAGATTTTGCTATTTTTAATGCATCATCGCAAATTTCTTTTCTCTTTTCTTCAGATAATGCAAGAGCTGGACAAAATTCAATAACTTTTTGGTGTCTTCTTTGAATTGAACAATCTCTTTCATATAAATGAACTATATTTCCATATTTATCACCAAGTACTTGGATTTCTATGTGTTTTGGTCCTTCTATGTATTTTTCGATAAACATATCATCTATTCCAAAGGCTTTTTTAGCTTCATTTTTAGCATTTCTAAATGCAGGTAGAAGTTCTTCTTCTGAATGAACTATTCTCATACCTCTACCACCACCACCAGCAGCAGCTTTAACCATTACAGGATAACCACATACTTTAGCAGCTTCTAGTGCTTCTTCTTCAGTTTCAATAGCTTTTTCAACTCCAGGAATTACAGGAACTCCTACTTTTTCAGCTACTAATTTAGATTGGATTTTATCACCTAAATTTTCCATCGTTTCATGTTTAGGTCCTATAAATTCTATTCCAGCTTCTTCACATCTTTTTGCAAATTCAGGGTTCTCAGATAAAAAACCGTATCCTGGATGTATTGCATCAACATGTTTTTTTAATGCTAAATTAATAATTTCATCCATATTTAAGTAAGCTTCAACTGGGCCTTTATTTTTTCCTATTAAATATGCTTCATGAGCTTTTGTTCTAAATAGTGCACGTTTATCTTCTTCAGAATAAATAGCAACTGTACGAATTCCTAATTCATGACAAGCTCTAAATATTCTTATTGCTATTTCACCTCTATTAGCAACTAGCACTCTTTTAAACTTTTTTACCAAAACCATACACTCCTTTTAATATATATTGTATTATCTTATATAATTGTTGTCGTATTAATCGTATTTTTAATAAAAATTATGCAAAATATATAATAACATAAAAATTATATCACATTTTAGTAATAATAAATATAAAAAATCCTTCTTATTACATTATTTTTATTAACCTTAAACATTATATCATTGATTTTTCAATTTTTCTACAATATGTATATTAGTGTAAATGATTACTTTGTTTTTTTATTATAATGTAATAAAAAAGACTACTTTTTAGTTTTAGTAGTCTTAATTTATTAATTGTTTTTTACATATACAGAAGCTATTGATATATCATCTAAACTTCCATCTTCTGATCTTTTAAATAAATGCTTTTTTAATGCTTTTTTAGACTTTTTATCTTTTTTAATTTCTGTAATGACCATTTTGTTAAATCGTAAAAAAGAATTTGTATCTCTAAAAGAATTAATAAGACCATCTGTAGATGATAATAGTGCAGAAGGAACATTTAAACTAAATACATCTCTAAAATTATTTATAGCATCATTATCACAAAGAGATGTTGTAAAATTTGCAACTAATTTTTCATCTATAGGCATAAATTCTTTAGTACAACCATCATTAAGTATTGTAACCAAGCTTCCATCACCTATTTGCATACCAAACCAATATTTTGGTGTTATTACACCTACAATAAGAGTTGAACCATATATTGATTCGATTTTTATATTATTACAATCAGGAAGCTTGTCTAATTCATCTTCCCTTAAGGGATTAGAATTATAATGGTTTAGAACTTTTTTGTTCCACCTATACAGAATATTGGATTCTATTTTCTTTAAAACTTTCTTAGAATTTTCACATATTTCATTATCAAAATTTTCTCTATCTTTCATAAAAGCTTTTATAGATTCTAAAGCTGCAAAGGTAGCAAATTTTGAACCTTTATTACTTCTAAAATGTTTTGAACTTCCATGACCATCTGCTGTTATACATATGGCAAGATCATTTGAAAAATATGTTTTGGAATAATCCTGGCATACAGTATTTTTTATTACATGACTATAACCTCGTATGCTCATATAAAAACCATCATAAGGTGAATTGATTTTTTTTACAATATATTTCATAAGTTTTACCAATATATTATTTTTACCATCCTTCTTCAAAATCATTATTTATTTCACCACTATTTACCATATCAACAATTTGTTCTTCAACAACTTGTTGTTTAGTTACTACATCTTCATCACCTGTAGATAGTTGCATACTTTTACTTCCTATTTGTGAAGAAGTTATTGTTACAAACTTAATAAGTTTTGCTAAAGCTTCTCCATTATATGCTGTTACAACAGATTCTTTGCTTCCTGTAAATTCTGCTAAAACATCCTGGTCTGCTCCTTCACCAATGGCAAGAGCAACTTTTATACCTGCTTTATACCAGTTATTTTGCTTAAGTCTTTCAAGTCCTTCTTTATAATCATCAGTTGGGAAACCATCTGACATTAAAAACATAACTGGAGCAAAAGATACATTTGGTGATTTTAAAAATTCTTTTCTAGATAATTTATCTGCTAATTTGTCAAAGGCATCTCCAAGGTCTGTAACACCTCCTGCCTCAACATTTTTCCAAGAGAATTTATCAATATCTATAGGTTCACTATACATCCATTCAGAACCACTTGAAAAAGTTAAAACACATACCTTTATTTCTGCATCAGCTTCACCAATGTCTCTAACTTCAGGTAAAACTTCTTCCATAGCAGTATTTAAACTTCCAATTTTACTCCCTTCCATACTTCCTGATTGATCTATTATAAAAAATAATACCATAGATTTTTTTGCTATTTCTTCAGCCTCATCAAAAGGATTAGCCATTTTTTCTTCATTACTCATAAATTATCACTCCTTAAATTAAATAATTAATTGTTAAGTTAATTATCTCTTGTTATAATATTTCCTTCGTTATCATTTCCAAAATTTATGCAGGTATCTATTAGTATTGGAACTACAGAATTTTTACCTACTGTAAGAGTTTTCCCATTAGGCAGTGTAGCTGTCCATGTAGAGTCAGATAAATTTTTAATGCCAAATAGCCCCTTCTTTATTTTATTTTGAATTACTTCACCAGTTATAGTAGTATAATCATCACTTAAACTTTTTGTATGACATTCATATAATTTGTTGCCAGGGAAAAGTACTACTGGCATTTTCTTTATATTTAGTAATAAAGGATTAGTATATATTCTGTTACATTTTAAGCAATGAATTTTACCATCATCATCACTTAAAAACCCGCTTACAAAATTTTGGAAACCACAATTACATGTTATTATTTCACTACGTAACTTTACAAAATATTTAAACCACTGGTTTTCAATTAATCTTTCGTCTGGATTGTTAATTCCTTTAGTAAAAGATGTTATAAATGCCTCCTTTATATATTGAGGGAATATCTTCCAAAACTTAATAACATTATTATGAACTCCCCTTACAGGTCTATTGCTAGTATTTTGAGGATCATATACAAAAATCGGTTCTAATCCATAATGTTTTCTTTCTGCTTCTTCTGTAAGGCAAACACTTTTTATTACCTTTTCTCCTTCTAAAGGATCACCTCTAAATAAAAGTTTAAATAAAATTACTGCAAGAGAGAATTTATCTGTTTGCATATTAGGAGTACTTTCTCCTCTTACTATTTCTGGAGCCATATACCCTGGTTTTCCAGCTATTCCAACGTTTTCACCATAAGGTGCAACATTGTCACAATCACATATAAGTATATCTCCTGTTTTTGTATTAATAAAAAAGCCACCGTCATTTAAATCTTGATAACTTTTTCCTGCTCTATGAAGATCTCTAAAAGAAGTTACTATATTTAATGTAGCATTAACTATTGCATTTAAACTAGAAAATGTTACTTTTGCATTTAAAATATCTTTAAAATCACTGTATTCTTTAGGCTTAAGATCCATAATATATCCAAAACTATCATATTGTAATCCTTTTGTTATATACAAGGGCCATAAAAAGTTTTTAGATACTGATTTATCCTTTATATTATTTTCTAAGTTCAATCTAAATTTTTCTACATCTTTTATTTTATTTCTTTTATACCACTTCAAAGCATAACATTTTCCGGCAAATTCCACCTTATATACTATGCCTTGTCCCCCTTCTCCAAGTTTGCTTATAATTGTAGCTTCACCACCTGGATCAATTTGTATTTTTTGACCATATTTAAATTCTATCAAAATTTCCCCTCCATTTTACTTCTTTTTTCTTGAAGCCTTAATATTGCAAGATTACATAATGCAACTAAGTCATTTTGTTTGCTAGCTTTTTCAAACCAGTATATTGCCTTTTTTATGTCTTTTTTTACCCTGATACCATTTAAATACTGTTTTCCTAAATAAAGCTGAACTTTTAAATTATCTTCTTCTCCCAGTTTTATGCATTCTTCAATTGTAATATCATCATAATCACTTTTTATAGAATATTTCTTACTTAATTCACAAAGAACTCCATTTTTCATAATTCCATAATTTAAAGCAATAACAAAGTAATTTATTATTTTTTCCGCAACATCAGTCTTCATTCCATATTCATCTTCTAATTGCTTTATACATCTATTTATAGTAATTTCCTTTATAGTAATATTTTCGTCTTTTACACATAAAAGTTTAGATGGTATATTTTCATAAATTACAATATTTATCATTTTTCTTTCTTTTAGGTTATTTGGAACAAAGTCGGCTATAGTTCCTATAATTTTATTACTATCATTCAATACAGAATGACCATAATTATTAATCATATCTTGTAAGGCCTTTTGTAGGGATGTATTCATATAAAAGTTCACTCCTTATAATATTACATATAATAATTATATCACCTTTTAACGAAAATTGTTTAATTTACCAATAATAAAGAACTACTACATTAAAAATTAACAATTTAATGTAGTAGTCCTTTATTAAATATTTAAAATTAATTATATTAATAAGTTAATACTTCATGACCATCTTCTGTTATTAAAACTGTATATTCCCATTGAGCAGAAGGCATACCATCTTCTGTAAGAACAGTCCAATCATTATCAGCATCTATAAAAATATCTTTTGTACCCATATTAATCATAGGTTCAATTGTAAAAATCATACCAGGAACTAAAAGCATATCTGTTCCCTTTTTACCTACATGAGCAACAAAAGGATCTTCATGGAATTCAATTCCTACTCCGTGACCACCAAATTCCCTTACTACAGAATAGCCGTTAGCTTCTGCATGAGTTTGAACTGCTTCTGCAATATCTCCTAAAAATCCCCAAGGTTTTGCCATTTCAAGACCTTTATCTAAACATTCTTTAGATACTCTTACAAGTTTATCTAAATCTTCGTGTACATGTCCTATTTTAAACATTCTTGAGGCATCAGAATAGTATCCATTATATATAGTAGAAACATCTACATTTACAATGTCTCCTTCTTCTAATATAACATCTGGACTTGGTATACCATGACAAACTTCATCATTAATTGAAGTACATACGCTTTTAGGAAAACCTTCAAAATTTAAAGGTGCAGGAATAGCTCCTTGTGATACAGTAAAATCATGAACTAATTTATCAATTTCTTCTGTACTCATACCAGCTTTTATATTTTTAGCTACTAAATCAAGTACAGCAGTATTAATTTTTGCACTTTTTTTTATACCTTCAATTTGTTCTGCATTTTTAATTATTTTTCTAGAAGGTACTAAACAACCCTTTAGCTTGTAATGTTCTATTTTTTCATCAAGAGCTAAGTGGCATTTTTTATATTTCTTGTGGCTTCCACACCAACATTCATCATTTCTGCTAAGATTCATAAATATCTCTCCTTATTATTTGCATCTTATTTTATTATATTACATTTACACAAAAATACAAATAAGAAAAATTATCATTTATAATTTGAATATCTTTTTATGAGGTTTTAGTGCAATTCTTAGTAAGTTACCTAATACTGCACAGGAAATTATTTCGCCTATAGCAACTGTAACCATAAGATAAGGAATAGTACCCTCCGCCCCATACACATAAGATAAAACAAATGGAACTATTATTGTATTTGAAATAATAGGTGGCAAAGATGCTGCCCATTTTAAATTTTTAAGTTTTAGTGTAAATATTGCACCAATAAGTGTGGCTAAACTTCCAAATAAAATATCCCAAGGAGCACATCCAGTTAGGATATTTGATAAAAGACAGCCTACAAATAATCCCGGCACTGCTGCACTTGTAAATACAGGAAGTATTGTAAGTGCTTCGGAAAATCTTACTTGAATAGCAGCATTTGCAAGGCCAAGAGCATTTGCAATTAGAGTTAACGCAATGTAAATAGCACTTATAAGTGCAGCTTGAGTAATAAATTTAATTTTGTTTGTTTTCATATTTAATTCTCCTTTAGTTTTGTTTTTTTATCTAAATAAGTAAAATCTTATTGATTTAGGTGAGGAAGGTTTCGAACTCACCGAAAGATATTATAGTTTATTTTAATTATTTATGCAATTAAAAAAAGATATATTTTAAGTAATTGTAACAAAATCCAGAAACAAAAATATCTTATATATAAGATGAAAATAATTAAGGAGTTTTTATGATAAATGAAAAAATTGATTGCATAGATTGTGGCAGTGAATATTGTCCTTGTCATTTGGCTGAATCAGGAGAATGTCTTATTTGTTCTCAGCTTCAGGGAAAATGTTTTTGTGATTGTGTTAATTGGGAAGGGGTTTGTGTCTATCAAGAATTATTTAATAATGGAGGCAAAATAAAAAAGACAAGAAAAACTTACAATTGTACTGTAATAAAATCTAATTTAATTGAAGAAAATCTTTTAGAACTTACTTTTATAGTTCCTCATAAGCTTGCAATTGATCTTGTTAGACCTGGTAGTTATATATTCATAAGAACGGATAAAAATCAGTTTTTCGATATTCCTATTTCTGTGCTTGAATCTAATATAGATAATGATACAATAACTACTGTTATTGAAATAAGAGGCATAAAAACAAAAAAGCTTTTAAGCATAAATAAAAATGATACTATTGCAATTCGTGCGCCATACTTTAACGGCGTTTTTGGAATAAGAGATCTTTTAAAAATTGAAAATTCAAATGCACTTGTTTTAGGCAGAGGCATAGGTCTTGCTCCTATGATTCCAGTTATAAAGAAACTTTTATCTAACAATAATGAAATAGATGTTCTTACAGATTTTGCACCCTTTAAAAATAACTTTGCTAAAAATTACATTAGACAATTTAATATAGAACCAGTTGAAACTAATCTTATTTATAAGGGAGCTTTGTCAAAGGAATGTGAATTTTTACTTACATCAGCTATAAAGGATAAAAATGTATCACTTATTCATATAGCTGGTGCTGATATTTTAACATATAATGTTATTAAATTTTTAGATGATTTAAAAAGACCTGATATACTTCTGTCTTGCTGTAATAATTTTAAAATGTGTTGTGGTGAAGGCATATGTGGTGCATGTACAAATAGATATGCAGGTCACAAGGTAAAGAGATTTTGCAAACTTCAATGTAGTCCAAGAAGTATTTTTGAAGGGAGAAGATTTATATGAAGGTTGTTATAATAGGTGGAGGCTGGGCAGGTGTTGCAGCTTCTATAAGTGCCAAAAAAGCTGGTGCTGATGTTCATATATATGAAAAAACTGATCTTTTACTGGGACTTGGAAATGTTGGTGGAATAATGAGAAATAATGGAAGATATACAGCTGCAGAAGAATTAATAGCTTTAGGTGGCGGTGATTTAATAGATATTTGTGATGAAGCAGCTACTCATACTAATATCTCTTTTCCAGGACATAACCATGCAACATTATACAATGTTAATACAATTGAAGGAAAAGTACGTGATTATATAGTAAAAATGGGTATTAATATTCATATGGAAAAAAGGGCTCAGGATGTAGATTTTGAGAAAGGAAGAATTAAAGGTATAATATTATCTGATGGCACATATGTATCTGGTGATGTTTTTATAGAAACTACAGGTACAACTGGACCTATGGGAAATTGCTTAAGATATGGCAATGGATGTTCTATGTGCATTTTAAGATGCCCTGCTTTTGGACCTAGAATAAGTATAAGTCAAAGATGTGGCGTACTTGATATTCAAGGAGAAAGGGGTAATGATGTACTCGGAGCCTTTTCAGGTTCCTGTAAATTATCAAAAGAAAGTTTATCTGAGGATATAAGAAAAGAACTTAATGAAAAAGGTGTTTGCATTCTTAAAGTTCCTAAGGAAGACATTAATTATGGTAAACTTGATACTAAAGTATGTCAGCAATATGCCTTAAAGGAATTTGCAGAAAATATAGTTCTTTTAGATACTGGTCATGCTAAGCTTATGACTACTTATTATCCTCTTGAAAAACTTAGAAAAATAAAGGGACTTGAACATGCAAAATATGTAGACCCATATGCAGGAAGTAAAGGCAATTCCATTAGATATTTATCAGTAGCTCCAAGAACAAATGACATGAAAGTTAATAATATTAACAATTTATTCTGCGCTGGAGAAAAATCAGGACTATTTGTTGGGCACACAGAAGCAATTGTAACTGGTACTTTAGCTGGCCACAATTCAGTAAGAATGGCACTTGGTATGCACTTATTAATTTTACCACGTTCAACTGCTATTGGCGACATTATAGCTTATGAAAACGAAAAATCATCAACTAAAGAAGGACGCCGAGACCGATATACTTTTGCTGGAGCATCATATTTTAAGAGAATGAAACAGCAAAATTTATATACCATGAATATTAAAGAAATAAGAAATAGAATTGAAAAATTAAATTTAGATAATTTATTTAATGAAAAATTATGTTAAAGGAAAAGACAGGAAAGAAAAATTTCCTGCCTTTTTATTATTGTATTGTTTTAAATATATATCCTTGACCCTTTAAGTAATCAATAAGAGCTGAAAGAGATTTTGCTGTATTTTCTTTGCCATAAGTATCATGCATTAATATAACAGCTTTTTCAAATTGATGTTGTGATTTTAAATAATTTAAAAGTTCATCAGGACTCTTTGTTTTTCCCTCTGCATCACCTGTTAATTCATTCCAGTCAATAGAATAATATCCTTGTTCTGCAAATCTCTTATCAGTTTCCTCAAGGCCTTTCCAAGACATATGACCACCTGGAAGTCTAACAGCGCTTGTCCTATAATCACTACCAAGTACATTTTGAAGGGCTGTTTGAGTTTTGTTGATTTCTGACATTATATTATCAGCATTAGCATACCTTCCTGGATATAAAATGTCATAATTATGATTATATGTATGAATGCCTATAGCATTTCCTTCTTCGTGAATTCTTTTTATAAGTTCTTTTCCTTCCTCTGATCCATCAACATATTTACCTAATACAAAAAATGTAGCATTTACACCCTTTTCTTTTAAAACATCAAGTACCTTAGGTGTAACTGTTGTTGAGGGTCCATCATCAAAAGTTAAATAAGCTACCTTTATACCATCTGCCCCTTCTGGAGTTTGTTGAGCTCTTTGTTGTTCTAAATACTTATTTATAAAAGCTGGAGTATCAGAATTTTCACTGGTGCTTTTTGTGTCATCATTACTGCTTTTTTCTTCCTCATTATTATCATTTGAAGTTTCAGAATTGGAATCTTCTTTAGAAGCAGTTACAACTTGAGAATCATCACTACTGCTTTTACTACCACCACATCCCAAACATGTTAGTGTAATGGATGTTATACACATAATGCTAATTATGTTTTTAATTGTTGAATGAATATTTTTTCTTTTTTGCTTTTTCATAACTAAATTAAACGTAAAATTACCTCCCATATTTATAGCTTGTACTAAAGTAATTATAGCACATATTTATAATAATTTGATGAAAATTTTTAATATTATATTATTGAAAACTTAAAATAACCTTAAAATTTTCAATAGCATAATATTAGGAGGTCATATTAAAAAAAGCCATTAAAATATAGACAAATTTTACAAAATAATGTATACTTATGAAATATTAAGAGGTGTAACATGCATAAAAAATATTTATTCCATATATGCTTAGGAACTTTATTGTGTTTATTTGTATTATCATTTATATTACTTGTAGATAATAATTCAAAATGTCATATAGTTTTATGTAATAAAACTAAAACAAATATAAGTAATATAAAAATTCACTATTCAGAAGAAGTTGTGCCTATAGAAATACCAGAAATGTCAGTAAATGAACAGTATTCTTTAACTATATTTTTACCAGCTCATATTGCTGACGGAAATTTATTTATTTCTTATTGTGATGGAAATAATAATGAACAGGAATGTAAATTTAAAGAAAATAACAAACTTTATAAACATATAGATATAAACTCTAATGATAATGAAAATATTACTCTAAAATAAAAAATGATGTAAAAAAATTACATCATTTTTTATTTTTACTTTGTACCAAAAATTCTATCCCCTGCATCTCCAAGACCAGGACAAATATAAGCATCCTTATTTAATTCTCTGTCAAGGCTGCCACAATATACTTGCACATCTTTGTGTGCATCTGTAAATTTTTTAAGCCCTTCAGGAGCTGCAATTATGGACATAAATTTAATATTTTTTCCACCATGTTTTTTTATAAAATCAATTGCTGCAATTGCAGAACCACCAGTTGCAAGCATAGGATCTAATACTAATATATCTCTTTCTTCTAAGCAATCTGGTAATTTACAATAATATTCATGAGGTTCATGTGTTACTTCATCTCTACATAATCCTATATGACCTACCTTAGCAGAAGGTACAAGAGATAATATACCATTTACCATTCCAAGACCTGCTCTTAATATTGGAACAATAACAAGCTTTTTTCCACCTATCATATTAACTTTACATGTTTCAATAGGTGTTTGTATTGTTACTTCTTCTAATTTTAAATCTCTTAAGGCTTCATAACCCATTAACATTGCTAGTTCTTCTACTAACTTACGAAATTCATTTGTACCTGTATGTATATCTCTAAGTTTTGATATTTTATGTTGAATCAATGGATGATCAAATATAGTTACGTTTTCCATAATTCCTCCTATATAATAAGTTATAATTCTTATTAATTATACACCAAATTCTAAAAAAGAAAAGCAGTAATTTGCATGTATTTTTTGCCATGAAAATTATTGATAATAAAAATTTTTTAAAAAATAAGAGATTGCAAAAACATTATCATTTCTACAATCTCTTTTTCTTATCTTTTTTCTGTAAATAATTTTTTTAACCTATTAATTTGTCCATCTAAATGTCCTTGAAGCTTATCAATCCATTTATCTTTAGCTTCCTCATCAGTTAGAATTATATTTTCTTTTTTATATTTATCCTTAATTTCCTGAACTTCTATCTCATATTTATCTAGAAAGAAGAATGGCAAAAGACACTGAGCAGGTCCAATAATTTCTAATCCTAAATCATTTTGAATATAGGATAATTTATAACCTAAAAATTCATCATTATCATCGTATTCTTCTGTAACATATATATCTAATCTGACTCCATATTTTCTATCAGATAATAACATATATTCAACTATTTTTTTTAATTTTTCTTTACTAATATTTTCATCGGCCTTTAACATTACTACTCCCCACCTTTATTAACAGCAATTAAATATATATATTTATTGTACCTCCATTAATAAATGTTGTAAATAAGTTATATAAATTAACTTTTTTATAATAAAGAGAGCATATTTTATTTAACAAGTAAAATTATCATTCTATTTTAAAATTTCATAAATATCCATTGGAGTTCTTTTTATGTATGTAGCTCCTGCCTTTGATAATTCATTATATGAACCATATCCATATAATACACCTATAGAATCCATATTAAAATTATTAGCACCTTCAATGTCAAATTTTCTATCACCAATCATTATAGCTTTACTTATATCAGTAATATTCATATTCTTTATAGCATAATCAATTACTTTAGTTTTATTATTTCGTTTGCCATCAAGGGTACTTCCTGCAATAAAATCAAAATATTTATAAAGGTCTACATTTTTTAAAATAGCTATGGCAAAGTCTTCTGGTTTAGATGTAGCTAAAATTATTTTTTTATTTTCATCTTTTAACTTTATTAATAAATTTTCTAAATCCTTATATTTTGATATTTCATATAATCCTTTTTTATTATATCTTTCACGATATAAGGAAACAGCTTTTTCTATTTGTTCTTCATTAAAGTGACAGAATTCACGAAAGCTTACAACTAAGGGAGGCCCTATAAATTTTTTTAATTCATCTTTTGAATTTACAGGATAATTTAAACTTGTAAGGGCATATTCAATTGATTTTAAAATACCTTCGCCAGTATCTACTATGGTTCCATCAAAATCAAATAATATAAACTCATATTTACTCATGCTTTTTCATCACCTTTTTAATACCTTCAATGTCAAGAGATGCTCTTATATCTTTTTGCTTTTCAGTATTTACCATATCTTTTCTTAATAGAACTTCAAGCATGTCCATTACATCAATAACTATACCTCTAACTTCTGAATAATTATCACGTAACATTTTTGGACTTATAGCGTTAGGTATAATTTGACACATTTCAATTACATTTGCAGAATCATTTATTTTATATAATTCTTTTGTTTCATTAAATATTGCTATTAAGGAATCAAAATCATTTGTTTCATTTGTTATTTTAGCAAGCTTTTCGGCAAATTCAGCTTTATTGTTAAGAGACATATGCATATTTTTTATTAAATCATCTTTATATAATTCCTGCCATTTTAGTTCTAATTCTTTTGAAACATTATATTTATTATATTCATCAATACTATTATCATTTTTCATTAATTCATAGTTACAATTATGGTCAATGTAAATTTTTTGAGCAACATGAATATCCATTTTTATCAACCTCTCTTTCTATTTTTTAGTTATTAATATAAACAATATTACCTGTATATTTTAAATAATGAATTGTTACAGTATTATTTTCATCATATTTACCCGAATTATTAGCAGCATCTAATTCATTAATTTTAAATTTTGACATTATTTTATTATAATCACTTGAACTTAATATAAATTC
>JAAYQS010000202.1 GCA_012519155.1 Clostridiales bacterium | reverse complement strand
GTGATGGATAATATGGATTAACTAAATAGCAAAAATCTATTAATTGTGGATACCTCCAATACCCTCCATATCTTTTTTGAAATAAATTAATTTTTTGTTCATCATCTTCAGTAAAAATTGAAGTAGCAATATCAAGATCCTGAATATCATCTATTTCATACCATAATTCACCATTCAAACGCTTTGCTTTTATTTCTGGATCATCCAACATTGTTATTACACGTAAAACTTGTTCATAATACTCATTTTCTCCCAAAGCAGTTTGATAAGCATTTAAAAATGGAACATAATGAGTTACCGAAAAATGCTTGCTAAACTTATAAATATTAACTGTTTTGTAATACTCAGATATTTCGTTAAATTTAAATTTTTTACCTGGAACAAATGCTTCAATATCATCGTTACTATTTAGTTTTACACATGTTCCATCCATCCAGCTTTCGTATTTATCTACTAATGCCAATGTATCTCGTGGATCATTTATTAGAGTTTCTAAAACTGAATCTTCAAAAATAATATCCGACTCAAATAGTAATGTATCTTCTTGTATTAAGTATTCCTTTGCTAATGCCAATGAATATATATTATTTGTTTTATCATAAATAGGATTATTTACATACATAATTGGTGTAGTAATATCTAATGTTTCTATATAATCAATAAGTTTTTGTCCTTCATATCCTATTACAATAATAATTCTAGATAAATGATGTTTTTCCAACTGATGTAACATACGATCTATTAATGTTACTCCATTTACTTTAATCATACATTTTGTATTATTTTTAGTTAATTCTTTTAATCTTTTTCCCATCCCTGCTGCTAAAATTATTGCTTGCATTCTTATTCCTCCTTAAAAATATTAATTTGTTATTTAACATTACAAATATGTAATTATTTTCTATGTAGTATTTCAAATTTACTTAATATTTTTAGTCCATATACAATTTACTAAATTGTATACAACTCAACAAACTCTTCCTTATTTGTGTTTAACTTAAATACCTCTTCACCATATGATAATGCAACATCTTCATACCATTTCCAAACGGTGTCAATATTCGGTGTTCTTAAATCAAATTCTTCTGCAATATCTTTTATAATTTTTAATCCAAATGAAAAATCCGATTTAAAATAACGAGATGTAAAATCTGGAACCCAACCATTTTTTGTTTTTTTCATTGGTGAAGTTAGTCCTTTAAAAGCTTTAATATTTCTAATTTTATGTGTCATTTGTGATGCACTTGAGCTCTCATAATATTCTGTTAATGATTTTACTGATTCTAAATTCAAAGAAATTTTATCACATAATTCTTGTAGTTCTTTATCACATGCAATTAACATTTCAGATGAATCATCTGTCCATTTTTCATAAAACAAAATATTTTCTGGATAAAAAACTCCTTCTTTATAATCCTTAAATATAGAATATAAACGAGTTGTATGCAAAATTGGATTTGAAGGAGTCAAAGTTACTGAAAGATAATTATCAAGTGGTTCACATGGCATATTAAATAAAAAACTTACATCTTTACAAATACATTTAACCTCTTTTCGTGGAATGGAAGCAATATAAATATTTTTTTTTCTTCCTAACATATAACTAGATTTACCATACTCTTTTAATCTAGCTATGCTGTGTACCCTTTGCAATCCAAATAATATACATCCTTTTTTTATAAATTCTTTAAATGCAAATTCTGCTCCACCGCTTCCAGGAACAATTCCTATTTTCTGTTTTGTTTTAACATATGGTAACATTTTAAATGCAATGCTACTTAATAATTGTGCAGGCATAGCTACCCATATATATTCTGCATCCTCAATTGCTTCTTTAATAGAATTTGTCACTTTATACAAAATACCACCCAATATATAATTTTCTTTTATATCATATACCTCTAATTTTCTATGCCATTTTTGTGGTTTTGATGTGTACATAGTAACCTGATGACCTTTATGTGCCATTTCTGCTGCCATCAATGTTCCAATATTACCGCCACCAATAACTGTAATTCTCATTTTATATTTCCTTTCTTAATCATTGATTCAACCATATTTATACATTAATGCTACTTATTTTAAATATTATAACAATATAGTATTTAATATACTATATTATATACCAGTTAATAATTAAAAAATAGTATTAGTAACAAAAACAAACCTTTTGCGCGTATAAAAGCTATATCCTAAAATACATATTGGAAATTTTATGATTAAAACTTCCAATATGTGTACCATCAATTGCAATACACCAATATTAATTATTAAAATATCTATCTTTAATGATTTTTCCTTAAAAGTTATATTGTTGCATAATTACATATTAATTCTATTTGCTTTGCGTTTAATTTCTTCCAGACTATCTACTTAATACTTTTGGCAATATTATTTATAGTTTCATCAATAATAAAATCTCTTGTTATTCTATTCATACTAGATATGACTGCAATATTTTTAATAATATAATTACATTGTATTATAGAGAAAATTAACTTTGAAATTTATCATTTCTCATAGTTTCAATTATAGCTTTTCTGCTTTATTTTTTTTAACCATTCCACAGGCAAACAATTAGTTGTAAATCTCGGTTTTATTTTTATACGCATTTTAGTCAAAATCAACCCTTTTATGCTAATATACCTAATATACTTTTGAAATAATTTTACTTTACCTGTATCTTTACTTAGTTTTGCTATCTTACTAAAGTCATATTTGAATTTTTTGTCTAAAATATCTATATTTTCTATGATAGAATCTGTCATTTCCCAATCTGCTTGTAACAATTTCTGCCATTTCTCTTTTCCAGAAGTAGATACCCCTGTTCCAACTTCATACATTATTGTAGTGCATGGATAAAAACTTACTTTTTCATTGCAGTACACCATAATGCGTAAATAATTATCTTCGGCATATTTAACTTTACCTTTTATTAACTCAATATATTTACACAAAGCATCCTTTTTAACTAAAATAGCAGCACCTAAAAAAATATCATTATTAAGCAAATAATTATATTTTAGCCTTTTCCCTTCTAAATTAGTTAATTGAGGATGTGCTTTTTGAACTAAAGTATGTTCCTCTTTATTCTCATCTACTCCATAACATATATAATCCGAACCACTCATTACATAGTTTCCTGATTTCATAAATACTAACCAATTGTATAAAGAATTTTCACTGTAAATATAATCACCAGGAGAAAGTACTTTTATATATTCACCATCACATACTTTCAATCCACTACATATATTTAATACAGTTCCATTATTTTTTTTGTTCTTAACAAATTTATAATCAGTAAAATTTTCTTTCTTAAAAATTTCTTCTATCTTCATAAAATAATCATCTTCAGATCCATCATCCGTAATTACTATTTGAATTTTAATTTTTTCTTGAAGTAGAAAAGATTTAACTGTCATTAATAGTTTGTCCAAATCAGGATTATATGTACAAATCAAGGCTGATACATCATATTTTTTCATTTATCCTTCCTCTCACTTTTATATATTTTATCAATTTATATCAATAAACATTCATATTATCTATTCCGCATTTTTATGTATTATGTCTAATTGCGATATCACTGTAATTAGAGTATACATTTCTTTACAATATTTATCCAACCATTTTTTGTTATATTGTTATAATCTACCCTTAACAACTCATTGCATATATATTTTGAAAAACAGTAACGAATTACTTTTGCTGGAACACCTGCAACAATACATAATGAGGAACATTTTTAGTAACTACAGAACCAGCTGCAATAATAGCTTCCTAATCAATCTCTACTCAAGATAATATTATAGCTCTATAGCCTATCCAAACGTCATCATATACTAAAATATCTCCCTTGGATTGTCCTTCAAATTCCTCAGAATACAATATCTTCACCTAAAACGGAAATGTAATTTGTTGCATGATCTACACATAATAAAAAACATACTTCAGGTGTAATGAAACAATAACTTATAATTGTAAGTATTTGGGTTTTATTTAATGTCAATACATATAATAGACCATATGTTTCTTTTCCAACATTAACACATTCCATATTGAATTGATACGTTGGAAATGTACCATTATGATTATTAATACTTATCCACTTTTTTTAAAGCTATAATACTTCCATTTAGACTTTAACAATAGTAAAACATCATTTATCAAGCTATTTTCTCCTTCCACAAATTCATATTAATCTATGATTAATTATTATTTTATATATATTTTTTATAGATTCAGTAAAATATACAATTTTCTACATAATTTTGCTTTAATAATATTCAATACTCTAGAATTTAGATTATCAATATCTTTTAGGCACCCACTCAAGCTGTTTTATATCTTTTAATTCAGTATAAAAATCATTAATATGTTCCTTTATCATCTCATCTGTCAATTTACTGTAATCAATTTTCAACAATTCTTTTATCATTTCTGGAGAGAAACGATACTTAATAACCTTTGCTGGCACTCCACCTACAATTGCATAAGGAGGAACATCCTTAGTGACAACAGAGCCTGCAGCAATTACAGCACCTTGCCCAATATTAACATTAGATAGAATAATAGCCCTTTGCCCTATCCAAACATCATCTCTTACTATAATATCTCCTTTTGAAATAGCATCAATTCCATTACAAGTAATTTTACTTTTAAATG
>JAAYQS010000201.1 GCA_012519155.1 Clostridiales bacterium | reverse complement strand
CCACCAGGGGTGGCGCTGGGAAAGGTATGCGATTGGCAGTCTAATTCAGAGCGCGAGTAGCGCCGCCAGCACCATGCCCTTCTAGGGCTTAATCAAGCCTCCGGCTTAGCCGGTGGTACATGACTTTTTTCTTATGATTATATTAATGATTATTGCATATAGTAATAATATATTTTAAATTGGAGATTAAGTATATGAAAGATATTAATAGTATAATTAATAAAGCTAAAAATCATCAAAAGTATATAAATGGAGCAAGTAAAACAAAAGCGTCAGCTATTATTATACCTTTAATAAATATAAGTGGCGATGTAAATGTTTTATTTGAGGTAAGATCAAAAAAACTTAAAAGTCAGCCTGGGGATATATGCTTTCCGGGAGGAAGAATTGAAAATGGTGAAACAGCAATTTGTGCTGCCAAAAGAGAATTATATGAGGAACTTGGAATTGATGAACACAATATTGAAATTATAAATGAACTAGATACTTTTGTTAGATATGATGGAATGATTATTCACCCTTTTTTAGGAATAGTTAATTCAAATGTAAATGTTAAATTATCACCTAATGAAGTAGATCATTATTTTTATGTCCCTATAGAATATTTTATTAAGAATAAACCAGAAAGATATTACAGTGATATATTAGTTAAAAGAAAATCTGATTTTCCCTTTGAAAGAATAAATGGAGGTGAAAATTACAAATTTAAAACTGGAATATATGAAACTTTATTTTACAAATATCAAAATTATAATATATGGGGTATAACAGCTGCAATATTGAATAATTTTTTAGAGATTATATAAAGTTATCACCAAAAAAAATATTATTAATACTATAAAATAGTAATAATATTTATGGGGTAATTATGCAAAATAAAAACAATAAAAGTTTATTTGGAGTAGATATAAATGAATACACTAAGAATGTAAATTTTGCTATTCTGACAACAAAAATAGATTTTTTATATTTACGTTCTTCTGGTTCTGGTTCTGGTAGGTTTAGGATAGATAGAAAATTTTTAGAGTATGCAAATAATGCACGTAATTATGGTATTCCTGTTGGAGCATATCATTATGCACTTCCATCAAGTGATTTGTCTACTGCAGATTCTCAATGTGATGATTTTATAGAAATATTACAAATAGGGTTTGGACAAAAAGATTATGGTGATTTGTTTCCGACATTAGATGTAGAGGCTCCTGTAGAAAAGACAATATCTACAAAAGTATTAGTAGAGTGGATAGAAAGGTTTAAAAATAGATTCGAAAAGAAAACAAGAAGAAAACTAATGCTTTATACAGGAGCTTTTTTTATTGACTTATATGATAATTTTTTTGTTCAAGGAAGAGGATATCCATTGAAAAGTATGCCTCTTTGGATAGCAATGTATACAAATATTCCAGGCAATCCACCGTACCCAAAGAACCAAGGTGGTTGGACTAGATGGAGGATATGGCAATTTAGTGAGAATTTAAGAATTCAGGGAATAGATAGTTTAGTAGATGCTAATTGGGGACCTGATAATTTATCATTATTAACTCAACCTGAAAATGTTACAGGCTTTAATGTTAATAATGTAGAAGGAAATAAAATAAACCTTACTTGGAATAAGGTTAAAAGTTCAGATCTTTTAGGATACAATATATTTGTAAATAATTACTATGTAGCAACTTTAGAACCTAATGATACTTCTTATACATTAAATAGAAGCAATTTTAGTGCAAAAACCTTAAATATTACAATAGAGGCTTTTGATAAAGATGGTGAAACATCTAAGACTAGAGCAAAAGTTACAATTTAAAGAATTATGAAATAAATATAATAAAAAATGTTTTTGTGTAGAAAAAAGAAGAAGTATATTGTAATATAAGAGGGATAAAGTTAAAAATAAACAAAGGGTGAGTGACTGGTGAACAAAAATAATAGAAATATATTTATTGTATCTATAATAGTAATTACTATAATATCTATAACTGCATATTTATTATACATTAAATCTAGTAAAGCATTATTACAAGAATGGAATAATAAAATATATAATGGAGTTACTATAGGCAATATTGACGTTAGTGGAAAAAGTGAACAGGAAGCTTATAACTTAGTTCAGGATAAACTTATAAATGAACTTAATCATAAATCTATAGTATTATCTATGGATGATACTATAATTCGATATGAATATAAAGATTTTAATGTAAAATACAAAATAGATGAAGCTGTTTCAAAGGCTTTGATATATGGAAAGAATCTTTCAATATATAAGCAAAAGAAACTTATAAAAAGTAACAGTAAAAAACATGAGATATCATTAGATATGGAATGTGACAATGATAGTATTAGTAAAGTTATTAATAATATTAAAAAAGAAATAGAACAGGAACCACAAGATGCAAAAATTAATATTGTTGATAATAAAATTGTTATTGAAAAAGAGAAAATTGGCATAAAAATAGATGATAATGCTCTTATAAATGACATAAATAATGGCTTAAATTCTGATATGTCAGAGGATACAATGGTTGAAGTAAAAACAATAGAAGAAGAACCTTCTATAAAATCTGAAAACATTGCTAAAATAAAAAATAAAATGTCTTCTTTTTCAACAGATTATTCATCATCTGATTATAATAGAGCATATAATGTGGAACTTGCTACATCATTAGTTAATGGAACTATTTTAATGCCAGATGAAGTGTTTAGTTATTCAGAAGTAAGTCAAAAGGGAATTGGAAGATATAAGGATGCACCTGTATATATAAATAACAAAGTTGAGCAAGCTGAAGCTGGAGGTATATGTCAAGTATCAACTACATTATATAGAGCTGTTATGAAAGCTAATATAAGATCAGTAGAAAGGCTTAATCATTCATTGCCTGTAGGCTATGCAAAACTTGGTTTAGATGCCACAGTAGCATGGGGAAGCATAGATTATAAGTTTAAAAATCCATACGATTTTCCTATATATATACAAGGAATAGCAGATGGAGGAACTGTTACATTTAACATATACGGAGATGTAGATGCACTAGATGGAAAAACATATAATATGGAAAATGAGATAGTAGAAACAATAGAACCTAGTGTGAGTTATATTGATGATCCAGAACTTACAGTAGGAACTGAAATTACTGATACATATGGAAATACTGGTTATAAAGTTAAATCATATCAAATAACATATGAAAATGGCGTTGAAATAAATAGGGAATTAGTAGCTACAGATAATTATGCAGCTACAGAAACAATTATAAGAAGAGGTACTAAAGTTGTAGAAAATCAAAGTGATTCTCAAAACCAAGTGCAGCAGAATAATACACAAGATCAAAATAATCAAAACACAAATAGTACAGACCAAGGTGCACAAGATGTAAATAATATAAAAAATACTTTAGATAGTAATGACAACAAAGTTATTACAACACCTTGAACATAATAATTATATTTTTCTAGTATTATATGATATTATATTTTTATAATACTAACACTAATTTTTAGTAAAAGGTGATGTGTAAATTGAAGAGAGTTATGAAAAAAATACTAATGAGGCTATTGTTTATAATAATTATTTTAGGAGTAATATTTGGTATTGCTTTTATAGTATACGAAAAAACACTTAATAAATCATTGTCACAATTTGATGGGAAAATTTATTATGGTGTAAGTGTTGGTGGAGTAGATGTAGGTGGCAAAACAGAAGCTGAAGCGGTACTTGCGGTAAAAACACAACTTGTAAATAGCCTTGAAAACAAGATAATTGAATTAAGTGTAGAGGATTCTAAATTTACTTATAGTTATAAAGATTTCAATATGGATTATGGTGTAGAAAAAGCAGTAAGTGAAGCTATAAAGTATGGAAAGGATTTTTCGGTAGAAGAGAAAACAAAATTAGTAAATAAGATGTTAGGTGAAGAACATAATATTTCATTAGAAATTAAGGCAGATGATGATGCTTTAAAAGAAAAGGAAAATGAAATAAAGGAAAAAATAGAAAGAGAACCTGAGGATGCTATAGTTCAAATAGAGGATGGTCAGGTGAAAATAATCAATGAAGTAATAGGGTTATCTATTGATGATGATACTTTTTGCAGTAGCATTAATGATTCATTAGATGATAAGGATTATGAAATATCAAGAATTAATATTTCAACTAAGAAACAAAATCCAGATATATTAGCTTCAGATTTGCAAAGAATCAATAGCAAAATAAGTACATATACTACAGGATATTCATCAGTAGACGATAATGTAAAGTATAACATAGAAAAGTCATCTAACCTTATTAATAAAAAATTATTAATGCCTGGAGAAGAATTTAGTTTTAATTCTTCTGTAAAAGATGGAGATTATAAAGATGCAAAGATAAAAATAAAAAATTCGGATTTTGATGTTTTTGCAGAAGGAATATCTCAAGTGAGTACTACTCTTTACAGGGCTGCTATGAAATCTCATTTAAAGTCAGAAGAAAGACATAGTAGTAATTATCCAGTATCATATGAGGCAGTTGGAATGGAGGCAATATCAGATTTAAGCAATAATGATTATAAATTCAAAAATACATATGATTTTCCTATATATATAGAATCTTTTACTGAAGGACAGTATATAACTGTTAATTTATATGGTGATTTACAGGGGTTGAATGGTAAAACTTATGATATACAAAATGAAATAATAAAACAGATAGATCAAAAAACCACATATGTTGATGCTCCTGATCTACCTTTAGGTACAGAAGTTACAGAATATGAGGGTAATCCTGAATATGTAGTGAATTGTTATCTAGTAACTTATGATAATGGAACAGCAGTTAACAAGGAACTTATATCAACAGATACATATGAGCCTAATGATAAAATTATTAAAAGGGGTACAAATGCTAATCCACCTATTGATCCAAATATACAAAACAATACTGATGCTACTAATAATAATTTGCATAAACCAAATGATCAAACACAAAATAATCAAGTACCAAATGTTAATGCAGGTCATTAATTAATATATTTAAATTTTGACTATTAATATAATTTTGTAGTAATATGATAAAATAAGTATGTATACATTTGGAGGGATAGATTTGAATTTTAATATAGTTCTTTATGAACCTGAAATACCACAAAACACAGGGAATATAGCAAGAACTTGTGTATTAACAGATTCAAAATTACATTTAATAAAACCATTAGGATTTGAATTAGATGAAAAGCACTTAAGAAGAGCAGGTCTTGACTATTGGAAATATTTAGACCTTGAGGTTCATGAAAGTTATGAAGATTTTATGAAAAAATATGGAGATCAAAAAATATATTTAGCATCTACACATGGGTCAGAATATTATGATGAAGTTCATTTTAAGCAAGGAGATTTTATAATGTTTGGAAGGGAATCATCTGGAGTTCCTGAAAATGTTCATAATGCACATGAAAATATACGTGTGCCAATGATAAAAAGTAGTGATAGAAGCTTAAATTTATCAAATACTGTAGCCATTGCCATATATGAAGGATTAAGGCAAATAGGATTTCCTAATATGAAATAAAGTAGAGAGGTCAAAATAATGAAAAAAATTAAGATTATTACAGATACTACAGCGGACTTACCTAAGGAAGTTTTAGAAAAATACAATATTGATGTTATGCCTCTTATGATTAATTTTGGAGAAGAAAGTTATTTAGATGGAGTTGATATAACTACAGATGAAGTATTTAAAAGAATACAAGAAGGAGATGTATTTCCTTCAACAGCTCAAGTTACTCCAAGTAGATTTGAAGAAAGATTTAATAAGTATTTAGATGAAGGATATACAGTTATTGCAGTTCTTATGTCTTCTGCAATGAGTGGTACATATCAATCTGCTTGTATTGCAAAAGATATTATAGGATCAGATGATATACATGTTATAGATTCGTATCTTGTATGTGCATCTTTAGGAGTTCTTGTTATTAGAGCTGCAAAATTAGTTGAACAAAATCTAACTCCTGAAGAAATTGTTAAAGATTTAGAAGAAACAAAAAAGAGAATTGACTGTTCTATAAGCTTTGATTCCTTAGATAATTTAGTTAAGGGAGGAAGAATATCAAAAACAGTAGGAGTTGTTACAGGAATACTTGGAATAAAAATTATTTTGGACATTACTGATGGTATTATGGTTGTAAAGGATAAAGTACGTGGCAGTAAAAAAGCTGTAAAAAGATTACTTGCTGATGTGGAAGCTGCTGATTTAGATAAATCATTGCCAGTTATAATTATAAATGTTAATATGGATGAAATAGTACAGCCACTAAAGCAATATATGACAGATAATAATATAGAATATATAGAATCAACAGTTGGATCAACTGTTGGAATCTATTCTGGTGATAAAGCTGCTGGAGTGTTCTTTGCAAAGAATAAATAAGTTTTTTATTTAAGGAAATGATAAAAATAATTCATTTCCTTAAATTTATTATGTATCTTTTGCAAGTTTTTTGAAAAAAACGTTAAAATTAAAAAAAAATATTAATAAAGGCTTTAAAAGTTTTAATTTCTGTTTTATAATAATACTTGTGGGACGTTACAAGACAGCAGGGACATAAAATGTCCAAGGGAGTGTTGAAGTTGCAGGAAATATTAAGATTACAAATGAAAATAGTTCCTGAACTTGTTGAACTACTTGAAAAAAGATATAACATACTTAGGACAATATATTATAAGCAGCCTATAGGAAGAAGAGTTTTAGCAAATGATTTGAGTTTAGGTGAAAGAATTGTTCGAACAGAAATTAATTTTTTAAAAGAACAAGGGCTTATAGAAATTAATACTCCAGGAATGACTGTTACTAAAGATGGAGAAAATTTAGTGAATGAACTTCAAGAGTTTATTCATGAAATTAGAGGACTTTCTAACATAGAAAAGAAAGCTAAAAAATTTTTAGGATTAAAAAAAGTTATTATTGTTCCAGGAAATACAGATGAAAATCCAACAATACTAAAAGATATTGGAAAAGCTTGTGCTAATTACATAAAAGAAATATTAAAAAGTAATAGTATAATAGCATTAACTGGAGGAAGTACTATAAAAGAAGTAGTTGAAGCATTTCCAAGAGTTAATTATTTATCTGATATCCTTGTTGTTCCAGCAAGAGGTGGCATGGGTAGAAAAGTTGAAACTCAAGCAAATACACTTGCAGCATCTTTTGCAAAAAAATTAAATGGCTCATATAAGCTTCTACATATTCCAGAAAATCTTTCGCCTGAAATATTAGATACATTATTAAAGCAACCTGAGGTAAGTGAAGTAATTGCAAGTATACAAAGTGCTGATATTCTTATATATGGGATTGGTAATGCAATTGAAATGGCAGAAAAGAGAGGTACATCAAAAGAAGAAATTGAAAAACTTAAAAATTTTGGAGCAGTAGGAGAAGCTTTTGGTTGTTATTTTGACAAAGAGTCTAATGTTATATCACATGCTACAACTGTAGGAATTAATATTTCTAAAGTAAAATCAATTAATATGAATATTGCAGTAGCAGGTGGGAAAAATAAAATAGAATCAGTTATTTCTATTATGAGAAATAACAAAAATGGCATCCTTGTAACAGATGAAGCAATAGGTAAAGGCATTGTAAGATGTTTTGAGGATTACAAATGTTAAGATGTTATAAAAATTTTTTTTATAAATAAATTAATTAAACAATTATCTTTAGGAGGTATTTTTTAATGGCAAATGTAAAAGTAGCAATTAATGGTTTTGGACGTATTGGACGTCTTGCATTCAGACAAATGTTCGGAGCAGAAGGATATGAAGTTGTTGCAATCAACGACTTAACTAGCCCTAAGATGTTAGCTCACTTATTAAAATATGATTCAGCTCAAGGTAAATATGCTTTAGCAGATAAAGTAACTGCTGGAGAAGATTCTATCACAGTTGATGGAAAAGAAATCAAAATATATGCAAAAGCTGATGCTAAAGAATTACCATGGGGAGAAATCGGAGTAGACGTTGTACTTGAATGTACTGGATTCTATACTTCAAAAGCAAAAGCAGAAGCTCATATTCAAGCAGGTGCTAAGAAAGTTGTTATTTCAGCTCCAGCTGGTAATGACCTTCCAACAATTGTTTACAGCGTAAACGAAAAGACATTAAAAGCTTCAGATACAGTTATTTCAGCTGCATCTTGTACTACAAACTGCTTAGCTCCAATGGCTAACACTTTAAATAACTTAGCTAAGATTAAGAAAGGATACATGACTACAATCCATGCTTACACTGGAGATCAAATGACTCTTGATGGACCACAAAGAAAAGGTGATTTAAGAAGAGCTAGAGCTGCAGCTGTTAACATAGTTCCAAACTCAACTGGAGCTGCTAAAGCTATCGGATTAGTTATCCCAGAATTAAATGGTGTATTAGATGGATGCGCTCAAAGAGTTCCAGTTCCAACTGGTTCATTAACTCAATTAATAGCTATCGTTGATGGAAAAGTAACTGAAGAAGATGTAAACAATGCAATGAAAGCTGCTCAATCTGCTTCATTTGGTTACACTGAAGAAGAATTAGTTTCTTCTGATATCGTAGGAATCACTTATGGTTCATTATTCGATGCAACTCAAACAAAGGTAATGGACATGGGAGATGGAACAACTATGGTTAAAGTTGTTTCTTGGTATGATAACGAAAATTCATACACTAGCCAAATGGTTAGAACTATCAAATACTTCGCTGAATTAGCATAGTATTTATTATAATTGGATATGAATGCTTAAAATAGCACTCTTATAAGATCCAAGAAAAGGTCCGGTCTCTAAGGTATACTTATAAGACCGGATTTTTTTTAAAAATATAAAATTATGAGGTGAATTTAATGAGCTACAATAAGAAGACTGTTGAAGATATTGAAGTAAAAGGTAAAAAAGTATTAGTTAGATGCGATTTTAACGTGCCATTAAAAGATGGAGTTATTACAGATTTAAATAGATTAAATGGAGCTCTTCCAACTATACAATATTTAGTAAAGAATGGAGCTAAGGTTATACTTTGCTCACATATGGGTAAACCAAAGGGAGAACCAAAACCAGAATTATCTTTAGCACCTGTTGCTAAGAAATTAAGCGAAATGCTTGGTAAAGAAGTAGTATTTGCTGCTGACGACAATGTTGTTGGAGAAAATGCAAAGAAAGCAGTAGCTGCTATGAATGATGGTGATGTTGTATTACTTGAAAATACAAGATATAGAAAAGAAGAAACTAAAAATGGAGAAGAATTCTCTAAAGAATTAGCATCTCTTGCAGAAGTATTTGTTAATGATGCTTTTGGTACTGCACACAGAGCTCACTGTTCAACTGTAGGAGTAACTGATTATATAAAAACTTGTGCTTGTGGATACTTAATTCAAAAAGAATTAAAATTCTTAGGAAATGCTGTTGAAAATCCAGTAAGACCTTTCGTAGCAATTCTTGGAGGATCAAAAGTATCAGATAAAATTAATGTTATAAACAATTTACTTGAAAAAGTTGATACATTAATTATTGGTGGTGGAATGGCTTATACATTCTTAAAAGCACAAGGATATAGCATAGGAACTTCTTTATGTGAAGATGATAAAGTAGATTATGCAAAAGATATGATGAAGAAAGCTGAAGAAAAAGGAGTTAAATTCTTATTACCAGTAGATCATAGAGTTGCTGCTGAATTTAAGGATGTAGCTGCTACAGTAACTGAAGGTCAAGATATTCCAGAAGGAAATATGGGATTAGATATAGGACCAAAGACTGAAAAGTTATATGCTGATGCTGTTAAAGATGCAAAGACAGTTGTTTGGAATGGACCAATGGGAGTATTCGAATTTGAAAACTTCAATAAAGGTACAATAGCTGTTGCTAAGGCTATGGCAGATTCATCTGCTACTACAATAATTGGTGGTGGAGATTCAGCTGCAGCTGTAAATACTTTAGGATTTGGAGATAAAATGAGCCACATTTCAACTGGTGGTGGAGCTTCTCTTGAATTCTTAGAAGGTAAGACTTTACCAGGTATTGCTGCTTTAAACGATAAGTAATTTGATTTTTAAGAGTAGAATATAATTTTATTCTACTCTCTTTAAACAATATTTAATAAATTATGAGGTGAAAAAAATGTCAAGAAGACCTGTTATTGCTGGTAACTGGAAAATGAACAAAACTCCAGAAGAAGCTGTAAAAGTAATAAATGAATTAAAACCATTAGTAAAGGATGCTGAAGCAGAAGTAGTTATATTCCCTACATTTGTATGTTTAGATGCTGCATTAAAAGCTGCTGAAGGGTCAAATGTAAAAATAGGTGCTCAAAATATGCACTTTGAAGAAAGTGGAGCATTTACAGGAGAAGTTGCTCCAGGTATGCTTGAAGCTATGGGAGTTGAATATGTAATATTAGGACATAGTGAAAGAAGAGAATACTTCAATGAAACTGATGAAGCATTAAATAAGAAAGTTAAAAAAGCTTTTGAACACAATATAATACCAGTTCTTTGCTGCGGAGAAACTCTTGAAGAAAGAGAAAATGGTACAACTAATCAAAAAGTTGGATACCAAATAAAAGCTGACTTATGTGGCTTAACAAAAGAACAAGCTGAAAAAGTTATTATAGCTTACGAACCAATTTGGGCTATAGGAACAGGAAAAACTGCAACTAAGGAACAAGCTAATGAAACAATAGCAGCAATAAGAGCTGTTGTAGCTGAAATGTTTGGAAAAGAAGTAGCAGATAAAGTTAGAATCCAATATGGTGGATCTGTTAAGCCAAATACAATAAAAGATCAAATGGCTATGTCTGATATAGATGGAGCATTAGTTGGTGGAGCAAGCTTAGTAGCTGATGATTTTTCTAAAATAGTTAATTTCTAATAGTAGTATTAATAGAATGTTATTAAATTGTTAAATAAAATTTAATAATGTTCTATTTTTTTTACACTTTTGATTTAAATGTTTACATTTTTGTAACTAATATGTGTTTACTATTATTTGAAAATGTGTAATAATATATTTAGAGATAAAGCTTATAGGAAAATATATTAAAATGGGGAGTGGGAAAATGAATAGAAAATCAATTGCAGCATTGGTTATTACTGCACTTTTAGTTTGTGCTCCTTTTGGTTTTACTAAGTCAATTCAAGCAGCTGATGATACTCCACACTGGACATTAGAAGTTCAAAGTTGTATGGATAGCACTGATTCAAATACTGAATTTATTACAGGGGATTATAATGGTGATTCAATTCAAGATGTTTATGCTATAAAGAAAAATGGTGAAAGTGGCAAAACTGAAATAAGAATTATAAATGGTAAAGATAATTATCAAAGTTATTTATTAGAAACTGCAATCGTTTTAAATAACACCGATTATAATTGGGATTTTAAACTTGCAGATTATAATAATGATGGAAAATTAGATTTATATGCAATATATAGAAATGGTGCTAGTGGTAAAACAGAGGTACACATATTAAACGGTGCCGATAATTATCAAAGTTATTTATTAAGTACTACTGTTAATATAGGTCATACATCAGATAGAACAAGATATGATTTTGAAGTTGGTGATTATAACAAGGATAATGTACCGGACTTGTATATGATTAACAAAAAGGGTGCTGATGGTAAAACAGAAGTACATGTATTTGATGGTAAGGATAATTTTCAAACATTCTTACTACAAACTACTACAACATTACATCAAACTAATGGCAGCTGGGATTTTAAACTTTCAAATTATAATGATGACGATAAATTGGACATACTTGCTATAAATAGAAAAGGAAAAAATAATACAGAAATACATGTATTAAATGGAGCTGATAATTTTCAAAGCTTTACAAATCAGTTAGAAACACCATTAGAAAAATCTGATTCTAATGTTGAGTTTTCAGTAAAAAGAGATAGCAAAAATAGGGCACCATTATTTGTAATAAAAAGAAATGGGGCAAATAATAAAACAGAAATACATAAGATGTCTTTAACAAATGAGCAGGAAGAAAAGAGACAAGCTGTTGTAGATGAAGCATTATATTGGGAAGGAAAGATACCATATTATTTAGATTCAGTAATATCTACACAGAAACTTGACAAGAATATATCTCCTGCATATATGGATTGTGCTGATTTTGTTTCATCAGTATATTATACAGTTCTCGATGTAAAGATAGGTACTTGGACTGGCGAACAAAAAAATGCTGGAGTAGAAGTGGACAAGTCATTAGCTTTAAAGGGTGATTTTAGTAACTTGAAAAAGGGTGATATAATTATCTTTAATTTTGAAAATCCAAATAATCCAGATGGTGAACATGTTGGAATGTATATAGGTAATGGTAAATTTATTCACGAATCTGGAACAAATGCGAACTCTGGTAATGTAAAAATAAGTAATTTAGATAATAATTTTTATGGACAAAATATAATGACAATTAGAAGAATTATTAATGAATAATATTAGAAGGAGCCACACTTTTAAATAAGTTGTGGCTTTTTTTAAATTCAATATTTGTATTATATTATTATAAATGCATAAATAGGAGGGAAAAATGAATAAAAATTATAACCCAAATGGATGGCAGAACAATAGTAATAATTATATCAATAGCCATTGGAGTTGCTGGTGGTTTTATTGATAGATATGATATTACTAGGAAATAAATTATATATTAGTTTATTTCTTTAAAGTAGCAGAAAAATAATTATTGTAGTATAATAAAACCTAGTAAATAATTAAAAAGTAAATTTGGAGGTAATTATGTCTAAGAAACCTGTAATGTTAATGATATTAGATGGATTTGGTATTGCTGCTAAATCAAAAGGTAATGCTGTGTCTATCGCTAAAAAACCCAATATTGATAAGCTTTTAAAGGAATATCCACATACTGAATTACAAGCAAGTGGTATGGCTGTTGGTCTTCCTGAAGGTCAAATGGGAAATTCTGAAGTAGGTCATTTAAATATTGGTGCTGGAAGAATAGTATATCAAGAATTAACAAGGATTACTAAATCAATTGAAGATGGAGATTTCTTTAAAAATGAAGCTTTACTTAAAGCTATGAAAAATGCAAAAGAAAATAATTCAGCACTACATATAATGGGACTTTTATCTGATGGTGGTGTGCACTCTCATATAAATCATTTAAAAGGATTATTGGAGTTTGCAAAAAAAGAAGGATTAACTAAGGTATATGTTCATGCATTTATGGATGGAAGAGATGTTCCACCTTCTTCAGGACTTGATTATATTCTTCAAACTGAAAATATGATGAAAGAAATTGGTATTGGTAAAATAGCTACAGTAAGTGGTAGATATTACGCAATGGATAGAGATAATAGATGGGAAAGAGTAGAACTTGCATATAATGCTTTAGTCCTTGGAAAAGGTAATACTGCTACATCTGCTACATCTGCTATAGAAAATTCATATAAGGATCAAAAAACAGATGAATTTGTAGTTCCATGTGTATTATTAGAAGATGGAAAACCAACTGCTAAAATAAGCAATAATGATTCTGTCATATTCTTTAATTTCAGACCAGACAGAGCTAGAGAAATAACTAGAGCAATAAACGATCAAGATTTTACTGGCTTCAAGAGAGATAACTTAAATTTAGTTTTTGTTACAATGACTCAATATGATAAGACTTTAGAAGGAGTTAATGTGGCATTTAAACCTCAAACTCTTGTAAATACATTAGGTGAGTACGTATCAAGTAAGGGATTAAAGCAACTTAGAATTGCTGAAACTGAAAAATATGCTCATGTAACATTCTTCTTTAATGGTGGAGTAGAAAAAGAAAATCCAGGAGAAGAAAGAGCTTTAATTTCATCACCTAAGGTGGCAACATATGATTTAAAGCCTGAAATGTCTGCATATGAGGTTACAGATGAATTATTAAAGAGATTAGATGAAGATAAATATGATATGATTATATTAAATTTTGCAAATCCAGATATGGTTGGACATACAGGAATTGTTGAAGCTGCAGTTAAGGCAATTGAAGCAGTTGATGAATGTGCAGGAAAAGTTATAAACAAAGTTTTAGAAAAAGATGGAACAGTATTTGTTACTGCAGACCATGGTAATGCAGAAATAATGATAGATGAAAAGACTGGAAATCCATTTACTGCTCATACAACTAATCCAGTTCCATTTATTTGGGTTGCAAATGATATAAATGGTAGAAGTTTAAATACAGGAAAACTTGCAGATATAGCACCAACTATGCTTGAAGTTATGGGTGTTGATACTCCAAAAGAAATGACAGGTGTATCTTTAATAAGAAAATAGTCCGAAATTTGATTCCTTAGGTTGTATAAGAACAAAAATGTTTTTATGCAACCTTTTTTTATTAAACTTACTCTCCATTTGCATGTTAGTAAAATGAGACTATTCCTTCCTTTAAAAAGATAATATTTTAAAATTAATAGATTAGACATAAAATTGTTACAAAAAATTATAAAACATAAAAAAGGAATAAAAAAAAAATAATGGAATATTATATTTAGGAGGAGGAATTTGCAAAGCCGTATAGAATATAAATAAAAGACAATTTCCAAAAATTAGAAATCGGTTTTGTAATAATACGAAGGAGAGGTTTTTTTGAACAAGATAAATAATAGTGTTAAATTACATGAAAAAGAAGGAGCAGAATTAAGAGGGGAAAAAATGAAAGCAAAAAGTAAGAATGATGTTGTTAAAATAGAAGAAAATAAGAATGAGAAAAAAACTTTAAATAATTCAATAGAAGTTATAAAGAAAACTGAATCAGCTAAGGTTACTGATAAGAACTTAAGTAGTGTATCTGTTAAACAAATTGAAAAAAAAGAAACAGATAATATTAGTGACGTAAAAAATAGTATGGAAGAAAGCAAAGTAATAGAGGTAAATACTGAAAAAACACCAAGGAAAAAAACTGCTACAAGTAAATCACCAGTTAAGAAAACTACTACAAGAAAGAAGACTATTGTTAAAAAAGATGAAAGTGTACTTACAGATTATGCAATGAATTTATTCCATGGCGGTGTAAATTATGAATCATATAAGATAATGGGTGCACACATGACATCTGAAAATGGAAAAGAGGGTGTACGATTTACAACTTGGGCACCAAATGCAAAGTGTCTTTGGGTTGTTGGTGATTTTAATGAATTTAATATAAATGATCAATATAGAATGGAGAAAAAATCACAATATGGAATTTGGAGTTTATTTATAGAAGGTGTTAAGGAAGGATGCAAGTATAAGTTTGCTGTAAAGTGTAAAAACAATAAAATTAATTATAAATCAGATCCTTATGCAAGGTATTCTGAATTTAGACCAGATACAGCTTCTATAGTAACTAAGGATAGTACATTTAGATGGTCTGATGGAACATTTCTTTCAAAAAGAAAAAGAACAAATATATATAGTATGCCTTTAAATATATATGAGGTTCATTTAGGTTCATGGAAAACAAATGATGGTAAATTCTTAACATATGAAGAATTAAGTCAAACATTACCAAAGTATGTTGAAGAAATGGGATATACTCATGTTGAAATGATGCCACTTGTTGAACATCCTCTTGATGCTTCTTGGGGATATCAAGGAACTGGATATTATTCCTTAACATCAAGATATGGTTCTATAGATGGATTTAAGAAGCTTATTAATGAATTCCACAAAAGAAATATAGGAGTAATTATGGATTGGGTTCCAGGACATTTTTGTAAAGATGCTCATGGATTATATATGTTTGATGGTGAACCAGCTTATGAATATCAAGAAGAATGGAGAGCAAATAATGCTGGTTGGGGAACTTATAACTTTGATTTAGGAAGAGCTGAAGTTAAGAGTTTTCTAATTTCAAATGCTATTTTCTGGATAGAAGAATACCATATTGATGGTATAAGAATGGATGCTGTTTCTAACATATTATATCTTGATTATGGTAGAAATCATGGAGAGTGGCGCCCTAATATATACGGAGGCAAGGAAAACTTAGAAGGAATTAAGTTTATGCAAGAGGTTAATACTGCAGTAAGTGAAAGATATCCTAATTTCATGATGATTGCTGAAGAATCTACTGCATGGCCAAAAGTATGTGAGGATCCTAAGGAAGGTGGACTTGGTTTTAACTTCAAGTGGAATATGGGATGGATGAATGATGTTCTTGAATATGTTCAAATTGATACAATGTTTAGAAAGCAACATCATGGTAAACTTACATTTCCTATGATGTATAACTATGCAGAAAATTATTTACTTCCTATATCTCATGATGAAGTTGTTCATGGCAAAAAGTCATTGTTAAATAAAATGTTTGGTGATGAATGGACTAAGTATGCTGGTTTTAGAGTATTTATGGCATTTATGATGGGACATCCAGGTAAGAAGCTTACATTTATGGGATGTGAATTTGCACAGCTTATTGAGTGGAGAGAATTTGAACAGTTAGATTGGTATTTATTAAAGGATAAAAAGCATAAGCAGTCTCAAGATTTAGTAAAAGAATTGAATGAATTATATAAAAAGCATAAATGTCTTTGGGAACTTGATCGTGATATAAAAGGATTTGAATGGATAGATGCAGATAATGCAGGTCAAAGTATATATAGTTTTGTTAGAAAATCTAAAAAAGGTGATGATGCTTTAGTATTTATTTGTAATTTTAAAGCAGAAAGTTATGAAGATTATAGAATAGGTGTTCCTTATGATAAAAATTATATTGAAGTATTAAATACTGATGATAAGAAGTTTGGAGGTAAAGGAAATGTAATGGGCTCTAAGATAATAAAAGCAGAAGAAGAAGAGTGCCATGGAAAACCTTATAGTATTGAAATAACAGTACCACCAATGGGAGCAGTTGTTCTTGGATTACAGAACAAAAGAAGGAGGAAAACAAAATAATGAATGTTTTATTAGTAGCAGCAGAAGCTAATCCGTTTATAAAATCAGGAGGTCTTGGAGATGTTGTAGGAGCACTTCCAAAAGCCTTTAAGGAAAAAGGAGTAGAAGCAAGAGTTGTAATACCTAAATATAAAGGTATAAGTTATGATTATGCAAAGAACTTTACATTTAAAGCTTGGTTTACAGTGCCTGTTGGACATAGACAAATGTATTGTGGAATTTTTGAATATTATTATAATGGAATAACATACTATTTCTTAGATAATGAATACTATTTTGGAAGAGATGGTATGTATGGTTATTATGATGATGCTGAGAGATTTGCATTTTTTGATAGAGCTGTTCTTATGTTTATGAAGGTCATAAATTGGGAACCAGATATAATTCATTGCAACGATTGGCAAACAGGTATGGTGCCTGTTTTATATAGATTAGAGTATTCAAAAGATCCATTCTATTGGAGAACTAAAAATGTATATTCAATACACAATTTATTATTCCAAGGAGTATTTGACCCCAAAATACTTCCGGGATTATTTGGATATTCAATGGAACAATATTTAAATGGTGCATTGAAGTTTGACGATGGTGTAAGCTTTATGAAGGGTGGAATAAATTATGCTGATAAGGTAACTACTGTTAGTTATACTTATGCGCGAGAAGTTCAAACTCCTGAGTATGGTGAAAGACTTGATGCGGTACTTCGTCATAGGTCTTGTGCCTTTTGCGGAATATTAAATGGAATAGATTATGATGAATATAATCCATATACAGATAAGAATATTTATAGAACTTTTGAAAAAGACTTTATTGAGGATAAGCAGTATAATAAAATGCAACTTCAAAAAGATTTAGGGTTGCCAGTAAATGCTAATACGCCTATGATATCAATAGTAAGTAGATTAACAAGACAAAAGGGCATAGACCTTGTTAAGTATATGTTAGAAAGATTACTTCCATGGCAAGATGTACAAATTGTTATTCTTGGAACTGGAGATAGAGATTATGAAGAATATTTTTGGAATTTACAAGATAGATATAGAAATAAGGTATCTGCAAATATTAAATTTGATAACAATTTAGCTCATAAAATATATGCTTCAAGTGATATGTTTTTAATGCCATCAAAATTTGAACCATGTGGACTTGGACAACTTATTGCTTTAAGATATGGAACTATTCCTATAGTTAGAGAAACTGGTGGTCTTAAGGATACTGTAAATCCATATAATGAGTATACTGGAATTGGAAATGGATTTAGTTTTAGAAATTTTAATGGTGATGAACTCTTACACACTACTGAATATGCATTAAAAATGTATTGGGATAGATGGAGATGGAAGGGAATAGTAAACCAAGCTATGAATTCTGATAACAGTTGGTCTAAATCTGCTGATTCATATATAGGATTGTATAATGAAATTGTAAGCTGGCCTTTCTAAAAATTAAATATTTATATATTAAAAGAAGGATAAAGTAATAATTATCCTTCTTTTTCATTATACTTTAATAATGTCAATATGGAGGCTGAATTATTAGGAGGATTTTGTATGTGCAAAATAAATAAAGACAAAATCAAAAGAGAATTTATACAAAAATATAAAGAAAAGTTTGGAGAAGACTTGGAAAAAGGTAATAATCAGCAAAAGTATGAAGCCTTGGGAAGTGTTATAAAATCTTATATAAGCGAGGACGCTTTAGAGACAAATAGAAGGTATAATGAAACGAAGGAAAAGCAAGTGTATTATTTTTCAATGGAATTTTTACTAGGAAGACTTCTTGGAGATGTTCTTCTTAATATGGGGATATATGACACGGTAAAAGAAGCACTGTTAGAACTTAATATTGATTTAATAGAACTTGAAGAATTTGAACAAGATCAAGGTTTGGGAAATGGAGGACTTGGCAGGTTAGCTGCTTGTTTTTTAGATTCAATGGCATCATTAAATATTGCAGGCCATGGTTGTGGCATAAGATATAAATATGGATTTTTCAAACAAAAAATAATTGATGGAAAACAAGTAGAGATTTCTGATGATTGGTTAAGGCTAGGAAATGTATGGGAAAATAGAAAAATTGAAAAATCACAAATTGTAAAGTTTGGAGGTAGGGTAGAAGTATCATATAAGAACGGAAGACTAGTATTTAATCATGTTAATTATGAGCCTGTTCTTACTGTTCCATATGATACTGCAATAGTTGGATATGAAAATAATGTAGCTAATAATTTAAGGCTTTGGAGTGCAGAATTAGTAAATAATGAATTTGATTTTTCATTACTTAAAAGAGGGGATTTTTTACATGCTATAAAATATAAAAATTCTGTTGAATCAATATCTAAGGTTTTATATCCTGAAGATTCATTTTACGAAGGTAAAAAACTTAGATTAAAGCAACAATACTTTTTTGTTTCAGCTGGAGTACAAAGTATATTAAGCCATTACAAGAAACATATTGGCGATGTAAGAACTTTTCATCAAAAGGTTGCTATTCATATAAATGATACTCATCCAACATTAGTAATTCCTGAACTTATGAGAATTCTATTAGATGAAGAAGGATTATCCTGGGATGAAGCATGGAGAATTACAAAAAATACAGTTTCTTATACAAATCATACTATACTTGCTGAGGCACTTGAAAAATGGCCAGTGGAGATGTTCAAGGAATTACTTCCAAGGATTTATATGATCATTAATGAAATTAATGAAAGATTCTGCAAAAAGCTTTGGAAAAGCTATGAGGGTCAATGGGAAAAAATATCCAGAATGGCTATAATAGCAAATGATGAAATAAGGATGGCACATTTAGCCATAGTAGGTAGCCATAGTGTAAATGGAGTTGCAAAACTTCATTCAGAAATTTTAAAGAAAGAAGAAATGAAAGATTTTTATTGTTTTTATCCTAACAAATTCAATAATAAAACAAATGGAATAACTCACAGAAGATGGCTGTTAAAATGTAATAAGGAACTTACAACTTTGCTTAAAAGTACAATATCAGATTCTTTTATAAATCATCCAATTGATCTTTTAAATTTTGAAAAATATGCATATGATAAAAATATTCAACAACAGCTTTATAAAATAAAAAGAAATAATAAAATGCGACTTGCAAAAAAATATATGAATCAAATGGAATAAAAGTTAATATAGATTCATTATTTGACGTTCAAGTAAAGAGAATTCATGCATATAAAAGGCAAACTTTGAATTGTCTAAGAATTATGGATTTATACAAAAGGTTAATAGATAATCCTTCTATGGATATAGTTCCAAGAACATTTATATTTGCAGGAAAGGCTGCGCCAGGTTATTATCTTGCCAAAAATATTATTGAGCTTATTAATGCAATTGCTAATGTAGTAAATAATGATACTAGAGTAAAGGATAAAATAAAGGTTGTTTTTATGGAAAACTATAGTGTTTCATTAGCAGAATGTATAATTCCAGCAGCAGATTTAAGTGAACAAATATCTACTACAACTAAAGAAGCATCAGGAACTTCAAATATGAAATTTATGATGAATGGGGCAATTACAATAGCTACATTAGATGGAGCAAATATAGAGATTAGGGATGAAGTAAAAAAAGATAATATAATTATATTTGGAATGGAAGCAAGAGAAATTTTAAATTATATGCAATTTGGAGGTTACAGTTCTATTGAAGAATACAATAAGAATTGGAGAATCAAGAGGGTAATAGAAGATTTAGTAAATGGAACTTATAGCAGTGATAAGGGTCTATTTAAGCCAATTTATGATAATTTAATTTTGTATAATGATGAATTTTTTGTCCTTAAAGATTTTCAATCTTACTTAGAAGCTCAAGATAAAATAAATAATCTATATAAGGATAAATATAACTGGCAAAAAATATGTGGAATAAACATTGCCCACTCGGGGATATTTTCTTCAGACAGAACAATAAAAGAATATGCAACAGATATATGGGGGTCAGAACTTATATATAAAAATTTGTAAGTAAAAATTCTAAAAAAATATTGGAAAAAAGTGGTAAGTATGATAAAATAATTTAAGTGGAAGCATCAAATATAAGTAAATAAGATTTTAAATGTAAACAAATTTTACAAAAGTGTTAATTTTATATTAAAACGCTTAAAAATACATTTTTTCATAGTACAATGAGATTGTAAGTAAAATAAAAAAACTAATTTTTGTACTAAAATGTAAACAAAAAGTAATGTTTTGTGTTTCTTGTTTACATTATTAAAATGATTTTTAATAAGTTTTATAGCTAATGACTATATCTCTATAGAAATAAACATATACAAAAGGTTATAAGGGAAAGATTATTAAAGATGTTAATTTAAGGATTAAATTTGAAAAGTTAGAGGAGAAGAGATATAGATACTAATTATACAGTATTTAAAATTGGGGAGGAGAAAAAATATTATGAGTAAGAAAGAAACTATTGCTATGATTTTAGCGGGGGGACAAGGTTCAAGATTAGGAGAGTTAACTAAAAATATTGCTAAACCAGCAGTTCCATTTGGTGGTAAATATAGAATTATAGATTTTGCTTTAAGTAATTGTTCAAATTCAGGAATATCTACAGTAGGTGTTTTAACACAATATAAGCCTAGGGAACTTAATGCACATATAGGAAATGGAGATCCTTGGGACTTAGATAGACGTGATGGAGGCGTTTCTATACTTCCACCTTACCAAGAAGCAAATGGTGGAGGAGATTGGTATACTGGAACAGCAGATGCAATATATAAAAATTTAGATTATATTGATGATCATGATCCAGAATATGTATTAATTTTATCAGGAGATCAAATATATAAAATGGACTATTCAAAAATGGTTGAATTCCATAAAGCAAATGGAGCTGAGGCTACAATTGCTGTGCTTGAAGTATCTCTTGAAGACGCCAAGAGATTTGGTATAATGAATACAAGAGATGATTTGTCAATATATGAATTTGAAGAAAAGCCAGAACATCCTAAAAGTCAAATGGCATCAATGGGTATATATGTGTTTAGTTGGAAAACATTAAGAAAATACCTTATTGCAGATGAAGCTGATGTTTTCTCAAGCAATGACTTCGGAAAGAATATAATACCAAGTATGTTAAAAGATAATGTTCCTATGTTTGCATTTCCATTTAAAGGATATTGGAAAGATGTTGGAACAATAGATAGTTTTTGGGAAGCAAATATGGATTTATTAGACAAGGAAAATGATCTTGATTTAGATGATGATAATTGGAAGATTTATTCAAGAAATACAGCAAGACCTGCTCAATATGTAGGTGATGATGCTGAAATAACTAATTCACTTGTTAATGAAGGATGCATTGTTCATGGTAAAACAGAAAATTCTATATTATCTAATGGAGTTTATGTTGGTAAAAACAGTATAGTTAAGGATTCTGTAATAATGCCAAATGTAAAGATAGGAGACAATGTTGTTATAGAAAGAGCCATAATTAATAGTAATGCTGTAATAACGAGAGATACTGTTATTAGGGACGAAGGTAAAGTAAATGTTGTACCTACTAAAGTTGATATGGAAGTAGAAAGTTGTGTATAAAAAATGTACTATAAGATAAAAGAGGAGTAGTTTTAGGTGGATAAGTGTTTAGGAATAATTAATTTAGATGAAAATGGAAATAGAATGCAACAACTTGTTGAGTATAGACCATTAGCATCTGTACCTTTTGGTGGCAGATACAGAATAATAGACTTTGTTCTTTCTAATATGACTAATTCTGGTGTATGGAATATAGGAATATTCACAAAGAATAGATCAAGATCTCTTATGGATCACTTGAGTAATGGTAGACCATGGGATCTTCATAGAAAAATTGGAGGACTTAAGGTTTTCAATTTTGGTAATGATAATCCTACTTATGAAGATGCAACAAATTTTGCTGAAAATCTTGAATTTATTGATTACAGTTCTTGTGAATATATAATTCTTTCATCTTCATATATGATTTGCAACATTGATTATAGTAAGGTATTAAAGAAACATAAAATTAACAATAATGATATTACTATAGTTTATAAAAATGTTTCTAATGCTGAAGATGAATTTATAGAATGTGATATTCTTGATTTAGATGAAGAAGGACTTGTAAACAGAGTTTATAAAAATAAAGGTGATGCTGACAATGCTAATATAAGCATGGAAATGTATGTTATGAATGTGGATACATTTAAAGCATTAGTAAACGAAAGTGTTACAAACAAGAAATATAGAAAGATTAAGGATTGTATTCATAATAAAACTAATGAATTAAAAATAGGATCATATGAATTTAAAGGATATTTATCTTGTATAAATTCTATTAGGAGTTATTATAAAGCAAATATGGATTTATTAGATGAGAATATTAGTAATGAGTTATTCTTTTCAGAAAACCCTATATATACAAAGGTTAAGGACGAGCCACCTACTCAATATTCAAAGATTGGTAATGTAAAAAATTCAATTTTAGCAAATGGATGTTATATTGAAGGTAATGTTAAAAATAGTGTTATTTTCAGAAATGTTCAAATAGAAAAAGGTGTTGAATTAGATGGTTGTGTTGTGCTTCAAAATTCAATAATTAATTCTAAAGCAAAATTAAAAAATGTAATTACTGATAAGGGGGCTATTATACCCGAAGGAGAAGAGCTTTCAGGAACAGTTAATTTCCCATTTGTAATTGAAAGTTAATTAAATATAGGTTACCTTCCATAAGTTAGAATTAAAGTCTAACTTATGGAAGGTATTTTTTTGTTTTTTAATATTACAATTTTGTAATATTAATGTAGTTAATGTGTAATAAAAGAGTTTTATTATTAAATCATAGTAAAGAAAGAGCAAATATGAAGGAGGAATTTATATGACAGTTATAAAAACAGAAAATTTATGTAAGGTATATGGAAAGAAAGGCAATATGGTAGAAGCTTTAAAGGACGTTAACATAGAAGTTTCAAAAGGAGAATTTGTTGCGATTATTGGAGCAAGTGGTTCAGGTAAAAGTACACTTTTACATCAAGTAGGAGGAGTTGATAGACCAACATCAGGAAAGGTAATAATAGATAATGAGGATATTTATAAATTAAATGAAACAAAGCTTGCAATATTTAGAAGAAGAAAGATAGGATTTGTATTTCAGTCATTTAATTTAATTCCAGTATTATCAGTTGAGGAAAATATAAAAATGCCTGCACTTTTAGATCATCAAAAAGTCGATGAAGAATATTTTAAGGATCTTATAAAAACATTGAAGATTGAAGAAAGATTAAATCATCTTCCATCAGAACTTTCAGGTGGGCAGCAACAAAGAGTAGCAATTGCAAGAGCACTTATTAATAAACCATCAATAATATTAGCAGATGAACCAACTGGTAATCTAGATAGTGAAACATCAAAAGAAATTATGGAGATGCTTAAGTTATCAATAAAAAAATACAACCAGACAGCAATAGTAATTACACATGATTTAAGTATAGCAGAGAATGCAGATAGAATTATTAAGATAAAAGATGGAAAAGTTGTTAAGTAAAGCGAGGTGAAAATAATGAAAAGCTATAGTGATATATCAAAAAGATATATGAAGCAAAATAAGAAAAGATCAATATTAACTATATTTGGGATAACCCTTGCAGTAGTATTAGTATTTGCAGTAGGAACATTTGGATTTAGTTTTTTTGATGCAATGATTGAACATGAAAGAAATAAATCAGGTTGGGAATTTGCTATTTCTGGTATAGATAATAATCAAGTAGAAAAGGTAATGAATAATGTAGAAGTTAAAGATAGCGCTTTAGAAAAGAGGAATGCCAAAACATATATTATTAAAGATATGGATCAAACAGCTACTATTAGTTTTATGAATAGTGATTATTACGATAGATTATTTAATAATGAAGATCTTATAAAAGGAAATAAGCCTTCTAATGAAAATGAAATACTAATTAGTAGTTTTTATAGTGAAAAATTTAATTTAGGCATAGGAGATAAAATTACTTTATTAAATGATGAAAATCAAGAACAAGTTTATACTATATCTGGATTATCAAGATTTGATGGATATGTTACAGGTGGTAGCTTATCATTGCAAGGATATTTAGATGATAATAATTTAAAGAATGACAATGATTATGCAGTATATATAAATTTAAAGGCTGAAAAAGGTAAGCAGGATGTAATAAAAAAAGTTACTAATGATGCAGAAATAGTCTTTAATGAAACTACACTAAGACATGATAATAATGAACTTTTATACTTAACAGGAAATGGTGGATCAAGTATAATAGGTAAGTCAATTACAGGTATAGCTGTTTTTGTTATTTCAATAATTGTAGTATGTACTATAACAGTTATATATAATTCATTTAATATATCAGTTATTGAAAGAATGAGATATTTCGGAATATTAAAAGCTATTGGTGCTACTCCAAGGCAGATAAAGAATATTATTTTTAAGGAAGGCTTGTTAATGGGTATCGTAGCACTTCCAATCGGATGCTTAATTGGATTTTTTGCATTAAAATATGGAATAAAAATTTTTATCGGTAATACTATGATGCTTATGTTTGAGGATTTTTCTATTAATTTCTATCCATCAATATTAGGAATTACAGTATTAATTGAGGCTATAACAATATTTATTTCATTAATTATACCAGCAAGAAAAGCTAAGAAAGTATCTGCTATTGATGCTATGAGAAATAAAAATGAAATAAAAATAGGAAAAATTAAAAGAAGAAAAGGTAAATTAGTTCAAAAAATATTTGGCATTGAAGGAAATATAGCATACAAAAATATAAGAAGAACTCCAGCAAGATTTATTGTAACAATTATAGCACTTACAATTTCAATTGTATTATTTAACGTATTTTATGGATTTATTGATTATGCAAAACAAATAGTATCACAGCAATTTATGAATATGAAATTTGAATCTCAATTATCAAAACAAGATGGTGATACAAGCTTTACACAAGATGAAATAGATGGAATAAGAAGTTTAGATTTTATTGATGATTACTATTTATTGAATGCTAAAAATTTTGTAACAACTGCTATTGAATCTTCTAAAATAAATCAAGACTACGAAACAAAAACAAAATATGAGATAGGAACTGATATTTATGATGCTTTAAATTATCAAAGAGCAGAGGCTACTGTTTATGTAGGAGATGATAAAAAAACTTTTGATGTCGTAAATGAATCTTTAACTAATAAAGTAAGTATGGATGAAATGGATGATGGTGGAGTAATACTTATTGATGGTGCTACTATAGTTAATGAAGACAAAAAAAGGAAGTAGTTAGAATTACAAATTATAAGGTAGGCGACACTATTAAACTGCCTAAGACTGATGATACAACAGAAGAAGGTGTAAGAAAAGCTATAGAAAGTGGTAATTTCTATGAAGCAAAGGTAGTAGCAATTACAAATCTAGATCCATTTATTGGAGTTGAAAATGTAAGAAGTTTAGGATTTATTTTCTCAAGCAAAGGATATGAAAAAATAAATAAGAAAGTAATGCCAAATGGTTTTTGTATTAACTTTAATGGAAATGATAAAGATAGAGAAGAAGCAGCAAAATACTTTGCTGAAAATGCAGAAAAATCAGGATACAGATATCAAGATATTGGAGATGCAATGAAAGAAATTAATAATATGTATTCTCAAGTAGAATTCTTTGTATATTCTTTTGTAATAATAGTATCTATTATATCAATAGTAAATATATTTAATACTATTTCAACAAGCATATTACTTAGAAAAAAAGAATTCTCTACACTTAAGGCAATTGGTATGACAGAGGGACAACTTAGAAAGAGTGTAATACTAGAAGGTACACTTTATGGAATAATATCTGCTACAATTGGAGGAATTTTATCAGCAGTATTACTTAAAGTAATGATTAACCTTGGTGGAGGACTTGGTACTGCGGAATATAACTTCCCATTTATAGCTTTCTCATTATCAATAATAGTTGCTATACTTATAACATATTTTTCAACATTAGTGCCTCTTAGTAGATTAAAGAAATTTACAATAGTTGAGGGAATAAGTGATGATGAATAAAAAATAATATATTATCATATAAATCCATTTCTCGTATTTTATGGGAAGTGGATTTATTTTTCTAAGAAAAGTTGGAATTAATTAAAACTTTGCACTAGGTTTAAGTCTTAATTTATAATAATAAGTGTAATATAATATTAGCATAATCTAAAAATAAAAATATGGGAGAGATATATGAAGATTTTAATAGTAGAGGATGATACAGCCCTTGCTATGGGGATAGAGTATTCATTAAAAAATGAGGGATTTGAAGTAGAACATGGTGAAAATTTAGCAAAAAGTAGGGAACTTTTAGGAAATAACAATTTTGATATAATTTTATTAGATATAACATTACCAGATGGTAATGGCTTTGACTTTTGCAAAGAAATAAGGACAAGTAACATAGATATTCCTATTATATTTCTAACCGCATTAGATGAAGAGGTTAATGTAGTTTTAGGTCTTGATTTAGGAGCTGATGATTATTTAACAAAGCCTATTAGAGTTAGAGAATTAATTGCTAGAATTAATGCCGTTTTAAGAAGAAGAGGAAAAACAACTAAAAGTAAGGTGGAAGATAAAATAGTATATAAGGATATTACTATACTTCCTTTAAAATATGAAGTTTACAAATGTAATAAAAAGCTATCATTAACTTCTAGTGAATATAAGCTTATGCTTATGATGATTGAGAATAAAGGAAATGTACTTACAAGAAAAAAGCTTCTAGAAAAGTTATGGGATGTAGATGGTGACTTTATAGATGAAAAAACACTTACTGTGTATGTAAAAAGACTTAGAGAAAAACTTGGAGATGATAATAAATACATAGAAACAGTAAGAGGAGTAGGATATAAGTGGATTGGTGATAAATAATGAATTTGCAAAAGTTTTTTAGAAATAATGAAGTGAAAAAAATAAGTTTATATACTTTTGTTGTTTTTTGTATTGGAATTATGGTAATTATTTGTGCAAATAAATTTATTTGCATTAGAATGAGTAAAAGAATAATAGATAAGAATATTACCATAATTGCAAATTTTATAGAGAATAATGATAATAGTAAAAAGTATATTAGAAATCTTACAGAAACTCCAAGTGAAGAAGAAATAAATAAGGCTGCAGAAATGTTAAAAGAACATGGATATGATAATGACATATCTATAGATTTAGATAAAAGTATAACTGAAATGAAAAGAGATATAAATATAGTATTTATTTGTTTTTTTGTTGTATTTATAGTAATTATGTTTTTTGGATACTTACTTTCACTAAGAAAGATGTATAAAAAAATGGATGAATCAGTTAATAAGGTTTCAGAAATGTCAAATGGTACATTTGTAAAAATAACTTCAGATTATGAAGAAGGAGAAATATCAAGACTTATTGATTCACTAAATTATATGGGTGAGAGAGTTAATAATTCTATAGTGCTTTTAAATAAAGAAAAAAGTAATTTGAAAGATTTTTTATCAGACATATCACATCAACTAAAAACACCACTTGCAGCACTTATTATGTTTAATGATATATTAAGAGAAAATGAAAATATGCCACATGAAGATATGATTGATTTTTTAAATAAATGTAATGAACAGCTGGACAGAATGCAATGGCTTATTATGAATCTACTAAAGGTTGGAAGGCTTGAAGCTGGGGTTATTAATTTTGAAATGAAAGATCAAGAAATAAGTTCTGCTATTAATTTATCAATATCTTCACTTAAGGAACTGGCAAGTAAAAAGAATCAGATAATTAATATCTCTGGAGATTTAAAATCACAAGTATATCATGATTGCGACTGGATTGCAGAAGCCTTATCAAATATTATAAAAAATGCCATTGAACATACTCAAGAAGGTGGATATGTTAATGTAGATGTTAAAAGAGGAACACTTATTACAAAAATATATATAAAAGATAATGGAGAAGGAATGACACTTGATATGCAAAAAAATATATTTAAAAGGTTTTATAAAGGAGAAAACAGTGTTAATCCAAAAAGTATTGGAATAGGGCTTTCTATTTCAAAGAGTATTATTGAAAAGCATAAAGGAGATATAAAGTTAAATAGTGTTTTAAATGGTGGAACTACTTTTATTATAAGTTTATATAATGAAAAAATTCATTAATTAAATATGAAATAGAATAAATAATAAAAATATCCCTGGATTGTAAATGAAGCTAATTGTGCAGCTACTCAATATGCATATCTTTCAAAAAATAATCCAAGGGATTTTTTTAATTTAGAGATTTTTTATAATATATATTTATTGAAAAGTATATTACTATAAAAATAGATGAAGTAGTCGCAAAAATATATAAAATTGAATTTTTATAAAAAAATAATTTTTCAGTATCATAACAAGATGATAAGATTTCACAATATATAACATTATATACTTTATTTATATCTTTTGTGGATATTTTGTTGTGGATATCTCTTGGGGTATGGATATTTATCATATCACTTTGAGTAATTGTTATAGAATCATAGTATTCAGAGCTAAAGCCTGCATGATCGCTTGAATCTTCATACAAAATATTGTATGGAATATTCTTTTTCCTACATATGTTTTCTAAAGAAGTAAGTATATTTGAATTTTTATTTTGTGAATCACTACTTTTTAGTAAACTTAATGCATAATCCTTTGCACCAATCATATCAAGGTTAATAATAGATGCTCCCATTAATGAGTCTTTATATTTTTCTGCAAAATGCCTTGAACCAATAATACCAAATTCTTCTGCATTTAACGCAACAAATATAATATCTCTCTTTGGACTTGGTAGAGAGGATATATTTTTTGCTAAATTTAGAAGAAAACATATACCAGAAGCATTATCTAAAGCTCCATTATAAATGTTATTTAATGAATCACAACCTAAATGATCAAAATGAGCAGTTAAAATTAATGGTGGTAAATTCTTGGAAGTACCTTTTATTATGCAGGCAATATTAGAAACTTCTTTTTGTGTTAAATCATATGGAATATTTACAGAAAGGTTGTGGCCTTTTCTAAGATTATCTAGGATTTCATTATAAGTATTTGTATTTATTTGTATAGCAAATTCATATTTAGAAGTACTTATAAAGGAACTTCTAAAAGAAAAGTTTTTGTCAAAAGTTACGTAAAAAAGAAATGATTTATTATCTTTATTAATTACAATTGAATTTGGAAATATTTCAATATTGTCTTTTTTAGATAAGTTAATGTTATTTGTTCGAAAATTTAATAAATCTTCTTTATAATCTATGCCAGGAGTTAAATGTTTTAACACATTACCATTATTGTCTATAATATTAAAGGATAAATTAGTAGAATTTTTAACGGGTACTGTAACAGTAAATTTATTTTCATAGGTATCAGAAAATGGAGCAATATTATAGCTTTTAAAAGAATTTTGTATTTCGTCTTTTACCCTTTCGTTTTCAATAGAACCACATAGCCTTCCTTTAAATTCATCAGAAGAAAAATGTTTTATATCATCTTTAACATCTGATGAATTAAAAGGGCAATATAAAAATCTGCAATAAAGGCAACATGAAAATATTATTAAGGATGAAATTAATAGAAATAATGAAATTATTTTTGCTGATTTTAATATTTTCAGATTTTTCAATTTTTTTCTCACTAGTATTATTGATTATAATCTAGTTTATTTTTTTATTATTTATATTATGAATATATTTATACATTTTTGTAAATCATATTGATTAATGCATCTAAAGCTGTAAAACCAATTCCTGCTAATAATGCTACATTAATATTGCCAGATATTATAAACATAATTAGACCTGTAAATATTAATACTAAAATTACGTAGCCTAGGAATTTGTCTAGATTAGAGCCCTTTGAACAGATTGATGCCGTTGAAAAGATAATTATTAGAGCTAATGTACCAAAACATATACCATCATGAATTAATGTGTCCATTTGTATTATTTTATAATAATCTAATGATAATATTGTAATTAATATAATAAGAAGTAAAGATAAAACATTTTGAATGTATCTATTCATTAAATCACCCCTGTAATATATTTACAATTATTATATCATTAATTTACATATAATGGTATTATAAACGGAAATTATTTTAAAGAACTATTTCATCTAAATCATTAGGAGCATAAATACTTCCATTGAATACAGTTTTGCCTTCATTAATATATCTTTCTTTTCTATCTTGAAGGTTTCTTCCTTCAGCATGGTACAAAATTATTGTTTTCACATTAAGTTCTTTAGCTGATTTACATGCATCAAGGGCTGTTGCATGATGTTTTTCATAGGGATTAAATTCTTCTCTGTCTTCATAGCTACAGAAGGCTTCATGCATTAAAATATCTACATTTTCACAATACTTTTTTGAAGTATTTCTATAAGGTTCATCACCTAAAAATGTAAGAGTCTTTCCATTAGCTAAGTATGTTTTAAAACCAAATTGAGGATCTTTGGTGCTTTTTATATCAAAGAAAATAGTTTTTCTACCAAGTATTGTTGCTTCCATGTTATCTTTTATTTCATGAAATATTATTCTTGAATCAAACAATTTTAAGAATTTTTTTTGCAGAACATATGAAGAAATATCTCTAAGGGCATCTATTGAGATTTTTTGGCAATAGATATTTAGGTTGCCGTCATATCTATTTTTTAATATTTCCTGAGACACTTTTCGTAGTATCCATACAATTCCAAGTATATGGTCATTATGATTGTGTGATACAAAAACATTATGTATTGAATTTATACTTATGTTACATTTCTCTAGATTTGTAAGAATGGTATTACCACCACCACCATCTACTAGTAAATTTTCATTATCATTAGAAAGTGTAAAGCATGTGTTGTAGCATTTTGTTACCATAGCTGAACCAGTTCCAAGCATTGTTATTTTTTCCATCATTGTAACCTCCTTTTGTATACTAATTAATATAAGTATATTATGAAATTTAGTAAATAAAAATACTTTTTGGTAGTTTTTATCAAAAAATAGAAGATACTACATAAAGTAAACGAATTCTTAAGGCTAGAATTAGATATTTTATTTTGACTGATATTAATTTTGAAATTAATATGTATAATGGATAAAATATGTTTAGAAAGGATGTTTTTAATTTGATGCCAAAACTATTTTCGATGATTAAAAACAAGGAAATTACTAAGGAACAGATAATGAAAGATATAATTGCTGGAATAATTGTAGCAATTATAGCTCTTCCATTATCAATTGCCCTTGGAATTTCATCTGGTGTATCACCAGAAAAGGGACTTATTACAGCAATTTTCGCAGGTTTTATTATTTCACTTTTAGGGGGAAGTAAAGTACAAATAGGAGGCCCTACAGGAGCATTTGTTGTAATTATTTATTCTATTATTCAACAATATGGTCTTGATGGACTTATAACTGCAACAATTATGGCAGGGATTATTCTTGTAATAATGGGAATTGCAAAACTTGGATCGCTAATTAAATTTATACCAAAAACAATAACAGTTGGATTTACTGCTGGAATTGCAGTTACACTTTTATCAACACAGGTAAAAGATTTTTTTGGACTTACTATAGATGGAAGTGTGCCATCAGAATTTTTACCTAAGTGGAAATGCTATATAGAAAATTTTAATACAATAGATATAAAAACATTAATAGTTGGAATACTATGTGTAGTAATTATTGCAATATGGCCAATAATTACATCAAAAATACCAGTAGTTAAAGAAATACCAGGATCAATGGTGGCACTTGTTGTATCTACATTAATGGTATGTTTTATACCTTATTTTAATGGTGTTGAAACTATAGGTAGTAGATTCACAGAAATATCTTCATCTATTCCTATGCCAATGTTTCCGAAAATTGATGTAAGTACTATAAATAAATTATTTTCACCAGCACTTACTATTGCTGTGCTTGCAGCCTTAGAATCATTATTGTCAGCAGTTGTTAGTGATGGGATGATAGATGATACTCATGATTCAAATGCTGAACTTGTGGCACAAGGCCTTGGTAATATTGTATCTGGAATTTTTGGAGGAATACCAGCTACAGGTGCTATTGCAAGAACTGCTGCAAATGTAAAATCAGGTGGCAGAAGCCCTATAGCAGGAATAGTTCATGCTATAACTCTTCTTTTAATAATGCTTGTTTTAATGCCTCTTGCAAAACTTATTCCAATGACTACATTAGCTGCAATATTAGTTGTTGTATCATATAATATGAGTGGTTGGAGAACTTTTAAAGCACTTTTGAAAGCACCTAAAAGTGATATTATTGTTTTATTAATTACATTTTTCTGTACAGTAATATTTGATCTTGTTGTTGCAATAGGTTTTGGAATGATACTTGCAATGTTCTTATTTATGAAGAGAATGTCAGAAACTACATATGTTAAAGATTTAGTTCAAGAAAATGTTTTTGATGAAAATATATCTAAAGTACTTGATAAATCCAATGACAAAATACTTGTATATCAAGTAAATGGACCATTATTCTTTGGAATAGTTCAAAATTTTATGGATGAACTTAATCATATAAATAAAGAAACAGAAGTATTAATAATTGATTTAAGGCATTCAAATGCTATTGATTCATCTGCTATCTCTGTGTTAAAACAATTATATCGTAAATGTGAAAAACTTAATATAAAGCTTGTTTTGACACATGTTCAAGAACAGCCTATGAAGGTTCTTGAAAAAATGGGACTTAAAGATATGATTGGAGAAAATCATATTTATGATAGTAAGGTAGAAGCTATTAAAAAAGCTTATAAATATATTTCTCATGAAAATGAAGAAAAATAATTTTATAAAGGAGGAACTATGAATATACAGGTTTTTGGTGCAAAAAAGTGCTTTGATACTAAAAAAGTTGAGAGATTCTTTAAGGAAAGAAGAATAAAGTATCAATTTATAGATATGAAAGAAAAAGGAATTAGCAAGGGAGAATTAACTTCTGTAAAGTCATCTGTTTCTATTAATGATTTGGTTAATGAAAAAGCTAAAAATTATAAAACATCAGGAATTGCAAATGTACGAAGTGCAGATGTAAAAATAGAAATATTATTTAAGGATCAAACACTTATAAAAACTCCTATAGTTAGAAATGGTAAAAAAGCAGTAGTAGGTTTTAAACCAGAAGTTTTTAATGAATGGATTAATAATGATTAAAAGGCAGCTTAGTTAGTTAATTGTTTTTAAAAGAATAAAGACTAAATAATTTTACAAGGTGAAAGCTATTTTAAGAAAAATAAAATAGCTTTTATTTTTTTTGTTATAAGTATATAATTATAATGTTAATTTTATACATAAAAATGGAGGTATCATGGGTATACAAGAAAGATTATCAAAGGAACTTGGAATAAAATTAGGTGTGGTAGATAGTGTAATAGAAATGCTTGATGAAGGAAATACAGTTCCATTTATAGCACGTTATAGAAAAGAGAGAACAGAAGGACTTTCAGATGAAATTCTTAGGAAGTTTTCTGAAAGATTAACATATTTGAGAAATTTAGATGAAAGAAAGGCTGATGTTAAAAGGCTTATTGAAGAACAAGGTAAGCTTACAGAAGAAATAGTTAATGCACTCTCAAAAGCTGAAACATTAACTGAAGTTGAAGATATATATAGACCATATAAGGCAAAGAAAAGAACAAGGGCTACTATAGCAAAGGAAAAAGGTCTAGAACCATTAAAAGATATTATTATGAATGGTAAGTTTAGTGGTGATGTAAGAGAAGAGGCTTCTAAATATATAAATGAAGAGAAAAAAGTTGAAACAGTAGATGATGCTATAAATGGGGCACTTGATATTATAGCTGAAGCTGTATCTGAAGAAGCAAAGTTTAGAAAATATATAAGAGAACTTGTAATGAGAGAAGGAGTTATTGAATCTAAAGGTTCAAGTGATGAGACAACACCATATGAAATGTATTATGAATATAGTGAAGAGGTTAAAAAGATTCCATCTCATAGGATTCTTGCAATTAATAGAGGTGAAAAGGAAAAAATATTATCAGTAAAGATTAAAGCAAATGATGAAAAGATAATTAAATATTTAGAAAATCATGTTTTGAAAAATAATGAAAATACTGATGAATATATTAAAATAGCAATTAGAGATGCATACAAAAGACTTATTTATCCTTCAATAGAAAGAGAAATAAGAAGTGAACTTACAGACAGAGCAGAGGAAGGAGCAATAAATGTATTTAAGGAAAATTTAAAAGCGCTTTTAATGCAAGCTCCTATAAAAGGAAAAACAGTAATGGGGTATGATCCTGGTTTTAGAACAGGATGTAAAATAGCAATTCTTGATAGTAATGGTAAGTTCTTAGAAAATACAGCAGTGTACCCTACTGTACCTAAAAGAGATATAGAAGGCACTAAGAAAACATTAAAGGCGCTTATAAATAAATATGATGTTGATGTGATATCTCTTGGAAATGGTACAGCATCAAGAGAATCTGAAGAGGTTATAGCTGAAATGATTTCAGAAATAAAAAAAGAAACAGGAAAGGAAGTTTCTTATGTAATAGTATCTGAAGCAGGAGCTTCTGTATACTCAGCATCTAAGCTTGGAACAGAAGAATATCCAGATTTAGATGTTACGGTAAGAGGTGCCATTTCTATAGGAAGAAGACTTCAAGATCCTATGGCTGAACTTGTAAAAATAGATCCAAAAGCTATTGGAGTTGGACAATATCAACATGATGTTACTCAAAAGAGATTAGAGGAATCACTTCAAGGGGTAGTTGAAGATTCTGTAAATAAAGTTGGAGTAGATTTAAATACAGCAACACCTAGCCTTTTAACATATGTATCTGGAATAAATTCAGTTATTGCGAAAAATATAGTAGAATATAGAGATGAAAATAGTGGATTTAAATCAAGAAAGGAACTATTAAAGGTAAAGAGGCTTGGGCAAAAAGCTTATGAACAATGTGCGGGATTTTTAAGAGTTTCTGAAAGTAATGAACCTTTAGATAATACTGCTGTTCATCCTGAATCATATGAAGAAGCCAAGAAACTCATTGAAATTTTAGGTTATTCAGAAGATGATTTGAAAAATAATAAATTATTTGATATAGAAGATAGAGTTAAGGAAAAAGGTATCAAAAACATAGAAAAGGAAATAGAAATTGGAGAATTAACATTAAAAGATATAATAAAGGAACTTCAAAAACCAGGAAGAGATCCAAGAGATGAGATGCCAAAGCCAATTTTAAAAACAGGTATAATTGATCTTAAAGATTTAACACCTGGAATGATTCTTATGGGAACCGTAAGAAATGTTTCTGATTTTGGTGCATTTGTCGATATTGGAGTTCACCAAGATGGGCTGGTTCATAAAAGCCAAATGGCAGACAGGTTTGTTAAGCATCCATTAGACATTGTAAAGGTTGGAGATGTAATAAAGGTAAAAATTCTTGAAGTAGATGAAAAAAGAAAGAGAATTGCATTAAGCATGAAGGATATAAAAGAATAAGAAAATATATTGCTTGTTACGAAATATAAATTAAATTTATAATTTGTAACAAGCTTTTTTGTCATTTTGCAATAACTATGTGCATAAATATAAAATGATTTTTGAAAACGAATATAAAAATTTGGTATTTATAAAAAAACGCAAATTTATTAATAAAATTATAAAAAATAGCTGCATAATTGAAAAAATGATTATAAAGTGCTAATATTATTAACATAATATTAATATACTTAAGAGTACTTAATTTAATAAATATGCAAATGTGTTTGTATATATATTAATAAAAGTAAGTTTGAGTATGTTAATGTAATAATTTAAATGGGGGCGTTTTTTATGAACGGTATAGTACTTATATTAATTGCAATTGTTGCCCTTGGATGTGGCTATTTACTTTATGGAAGGTGGTTAGCAAACAAATGGGGAATAGATCCAGAAGCTAAAACACCAGCTTATAGATTAGAAGATGATGAAGATTATATACCTACTTCTAAAGGTGTTGTATTTTCACATCAATTTTCATCAATAGCAGGTGCAGGCCCTGTAACAGGACCAATTATTGCAGCATGTTTTGGATGGTTACCAGTTTTATTATGGCTTTTAATAGGTGGTATATTCTTTGGAGCTGTACATGATTTTGGAGCTATGTATGCATCAGTTAAAAATGATGGAAAATCAATGGGATATTTAATTGAAAAATATATTGGCAAAACAGGTAAAAAGCTTTTCTCACTTTTTGCATGGATTTTTTCATTACTTGTTATTGCAGCCTTCGCAGATATAGTTGCAGGTACATTTAATGGTTTTGGTAAAGATGGTGCAAAAGTTACACCTAATGCTGCCGCTGCATCAATTTCAATGTTATTTATTTTTGTATCAATAGCATTTGGTATATATATAAAACATAGAAAGCCAAGTGGTAAAGAACAATTTATAATTGGTATTATATTACTAATTGCAATGCTTGCAATAGGAATGGCTTGTCCACTATATTTTAGTAAGAATGTATGGCTTGGTGTAATATTTGTTTATATTTTTGTTGCAGCAATAGCACCAATGTGGATAATGATGCAACCTAGAGATTATTTAAGTTCATTTATGTTAATTGGAATGATAATAGGTGCAATTCTTGGAATATTTGTAGCACATCCTCCAATGAATTTGCCAGCATTTACTGGATTTAATGTGGGAGGTAAAAACTTATTCCCAACATTATTTATAACAATAGCATGTGGTGCTGTTTCAGGATTCCATAGTTTAGTATCATCTGGAACATCATCAAAGCAAGTAAAAAATGAAAAAGATATGCTTACAATAAGTTATGGTGCTATGAATGTAGAAACATTGCTTGGAGTTGTAGCTTTAGTAGTAGTAGGAGCAGCAGCAACAGGAGGTAAATTACCAGAGGGAACACCATTTTCAGTATTTGCAGGATCTGTTGCAGGATTCTTAGAAACAATAGGAATACCAAATTATGTTGCAACTTGCTTTATGACAATGTGTGTATCAGCTTTAGGTCTTACAACACTTGATTCAGTTGCACGTATAGGAAAAATGTTTTTCCAAGAATTATTTATAGATGGTAGTACTGATAAAGAAAATATGTCACCTGTAGTAGCTTTTTTAACTAACAAATATGTATCAACTTTTATTACACTAGCTTTAGGATTAGTTCTTTCTCTTGGTGGATATAATAGTGTATGGCCATTATTTGGTTCTGCTAATCAACTTTTATCAGCATTAGTATTAATTACACTTGCAGTATTTTTAAGAGTAACAGGCAGAAAGGGCTTTATGCTTTGGGCACCTATGGTAATTATGCTTGTAGCAACATTTACTTCATTAATTCAATCAACAATATCTTTAGTACAAAAGTTAATTGCTGGTAATAACTTTGCTTTCTTAACTGATGGATTACAGTTGATATTTGCAATACTTTTAATGGCTCTTGGAATAATGGTTGCTGTATCATGTTTTGGTAAGTTGTTTGGAGAAAAAGAAGAAAAAAAGAAGTAGTTAATAATTAATATAATTATTGAAATTATACTTTTAATATTGTATAGTATAAAAAGAAAATATATGAAAATCTTCAGGGCGGAGTGTAATTCTCCACCGGCAGTATAGCCTGCGAGCTAAGTTTATTTAGCATGATTCGGTGCAATTCCGAAGCCGACAGTATAGTCTGGATGGAAGAAGAAATATAAATTTAATTATTAAATTGAATTTATTCAAGACCTGCAAGATTTTTGCAGGTCTTTTTTATATAAGGAGGATTAATTTTGAAAAACACTAATGAACATTTAGGAAAAATGATAAAAATTGCATTACTTGGAGCAATTGCTGCTGTACTTATGTGTCTTGAAATACCATTTCCAACTACTACATGGCTAAAGATTGATTTTGGAGAACTTCCAGCGTTAATAGGTGGACTTGCTTTTGGCCCATTAGCTGCAATAGTAATTCAAACACTAAAAATAGCATTAAAGTTATTAATAATGGGAACCCACACTGGATTTGTAGGCGAAATAGCAAATTACATTATAGGTTTATTCTTTGTTATTCCAGCTTCTTTAATATACAAATATAAAAGATTACCTATGGGTGCATTAATAGGAATGATTGTAGGAACAGTAGTTATGGAAGTTGGAGCAATAGCAACAAATTATTATTTCCTTCTTCCTGCATTTCATATGAATCTTTCAGGTAGTGAATTTATGGATTATGTTTTGGTAGGACTTTTGCCTGTTAATACAATAAAAGCTGTAATTGTATCTGTAGTTGCATATTTTGTATATAAAAAACTTGCAAATGTTATATTTAAGGTAGAAAAATAGAAAAAAAGTAGTATAGTATTAATGGTTTTACTCTAGACATTTTTAGTTAAAGATGTCTAGAATTTTTTTGTGATATAATTTCAAAAATATATCATATTTGTGAGTTTTATCTAAAAAAATGTACTATGTGTTAATAAAATACACTAAATGATAAAATTGAGTTAATGATTAATAAAAACAATGCATTACACATGAAAAAAAAGTATAATAAAGACAAACGAAGGCAAGGGTGATTTTTCATGAATAGAAAGAAAATAATGAAAATAGTAGTAGCATCTACATTAGTAGTTGGAGGTGTTACACTTAATGATAAAAGTACATTAGCAGATGAAGTTTTTAAAGAATCAGCAGAAACAAAAACTGCAGATAGTGATAAACAAGATGAAGTTAGTAGTAAAAAGAATGATGATTCATTAAAAGTTACAGAAGATAAAACTGAAGTTGAAGAAGCAGCTGCTAAGTCAACTCAAAAAGGAAAAATAGTAAATGTAACTACAAATTTAAGAATAAGATCGCAAGCTAGTACAAGTTCTAGTATACTAGGATATCTTTTAAATAATACAGAAGTATCGGTTATTTCTCAAAGTGGCGATTTTTATAAAATAACTTATAGAAGCATAACAGGATATGTACATAAGGATTATGTTAAAATAATTTCACAAAATAACAGTTCTGCAGAAAATTTAACTAGTTCTTCAGGGGTGGTTGTAAATGTTTCAACTTCATTAAATGTAAGAAGTGGTCCTGGAACATCATATGGAATTATTGGTCACTTAAAAAATGGACAAGGTGTAACAATAACAGGAGAAAATGGAGCATTTTATGCTATTAGTTACAATGGTACAAAGGGATATGTAAGTAAAGATTATGTAAGTAAAGGTTCTACTTCTGGAAATCAATCCGGAAGCAATTCAAGTATATTAGGAACAGTTGTAAATGTTTCAACTAATTTACGTGTAAGATCAGCTGCAAGTACAAGTTCATCAGTTTTGGGATACTTATTAAATGGTCAAAAAGTAACAATAACAGGAGAAAGTGGGAACTTTTATGCTATAAATTTTAACGGTCAGACTGCTTATGTATCAAAGGATTATATTTCAAAAGGATCTAGTTCGTCATCTTCTGGAAATAGTATAACTAATAAAACAGGTATTGTAACAGCTAGTGTATTAAATATAAGATCAGGAGCATCAACATCTAATTCTATAATTGGAACATTAAGCAGAGGTTCTTCTGTAACAACAACAGGAGAAAGCGGAGGCTTTTATAAAATAAATTATAATGGTCAAAATGCATATGTAAGTAAAGATTATATACAAATTGGTGGTGGAAGTTCATTATCACAATCTGATAAATATTCAGCAGTACTAAGTAATATGAAATCTCAACTTGGTGTACCATATTGCTGGGGCGGATATGGACAACTTCTTACAACAGCTTCTCTTAGGACTTTGAAGGCAACTTTCCCTACTCAAGCTGCTAATGGAGCGTATTCACGAGTAGAAAGTTATGTTAATAAAGGTTATAGAGCTTTTGATTGTTCAGGTCTTATGCAATGGGGATTTGGAAATGCAGGTATTTCTTTGGGCAGAACAACTTGGGATCAAATAAAAAATGGTTATGAAGTATCATTAAATAATTTAAAACCAGGAGACTTATTATTTTATTCAAACCTTCAACATGTTGGTATGTACATTGGAAATGGACAATGGATAGAAGCACCAAATAAAAATGCTAATATTAGAATTACAAATGTTCCTTGGAACTTAGTAGGAAGGGCAAGAAGAGTTTTATAAAAATTAGTATAAATTTAGCATATTAATCATATTATTTATTAGAAATAATATGAGGATGTTCTTAATGAAGAAATATCATTGCTATTCAGCAGAATTTGATTTTTATACTGAAAAATTGTTTGAGAAGGCAGAATTTCTTGGACAGGGAAATAACGGAATTGTGTATAAGCTTCCTGAAAATAAAGTTGTAAAAATATTTGTAGAGTCCAAAGTATGTAGAGATGAATCATATATTTTATCAAGAACAGGTAAATCTAAATCATTTCCTAAAATGTATAGGTGTGGTAAATTATATATAACTAGAGATATGGTAAACGGAATTAAGTTAGATAAATACATAAAAGAATATGGCTTAGATAATAAAATTTCTGAAAACATATTTTATGTATTGAAGGAATTTAAAAAATTAAAGTTTACGAAAATTGATTCACGTTGTAAAGATTTATATGTGTGTAAAAAAAAGAAGATTATGGTTATTGATCCTAAAAAATGTTTCAGTAAGAAAGTTTCATATCCAAGACATTTAATGAAAGGGTTGTTTAAACTTAATGTGCTTGATGAATTTTTAGATAATGTATCTAGACTAGATGAAAAAAAGGCAATTGAATGGCAGGAGAAATTTAATAAATATTGCATAGAAAAAATAAAAGAATACGATATTTCAATAAAATAAGCCAGGACTTTTGATATGTTTCCTTAAGTAGATAATGTAAATAATAAAAATCTGCTTAAGGATATATCATTTGTCTTGGCTTTAACTTTGGTTAATTATTAATTAAAAACAAGAATAAAAAACATTCAAAAGCTAATACTATCATAGATAATGTAGTTTAAGGAGGATTTTTATATGAAGAAGTATGTTGAAATAATAGATGTAGTAGGAAGGCAAATACTGGATTCTAGATGTTTTCCAACAGTTGAAGTTGAAGTTTATCTTGAAGATGGAACTGTAGGAAGAGCAGCTGTTCCATCAGGTGCTTCTACAGGAATGTATGAAGCTGTTGAACTTAGGGACAATGACAAGAATTTATATCAAGGTAAGAGTGTATTTAAAGCAGTAAAAAATATAAATGAATTAATAGCAGATGAATTAATAGGATGTAATGTATTTGATCAGACGTATATAGATAAATTATTAATTCAATTAGATGGAACACCTAATAAAGGAAAACTTGGAGCAAATGCTATTTTAGGAGTATCTCTTGCTGTAGCAAAGGCTGCAGCACAAAGTTTAGAAATTCCATTGTATCAATATATAGGAGGAGTTAATGCTAAAGTTTTACCTGTGCCTATGATGAATATAATAAATGGAGGTTCTCATGCAGATAATTCAGTAGATTTGCAGGAATTTATGATTATGCCTGTTGGTGCTGAAAGTTTTTGCTTAGCCATTGAAATGTGTTCTAATGTATATCATACATTAAAAAAGATATTGCTTTCAAAAGGATATTCAACAGCTATAGGTGATGAAGGTGGCTTTGCACCAAATTTAAAATCAAACGAAGAAGCTATTGAAGTAATAATAGAAGCAATAGAAAAGGCTGGATACAAACCAGGAGCAGATATGTTTATAGCTATTGATGCTGCATCATCTGAATATTATAAAGATGGTAAATATGTTTTAGAGCATGAATGTAAAACATTAAATGCTGAAGAAATGGTATCTTTCTTTGAAAAATGGGTTGAAAAATATCCTATAATATCTATTGAAGATGGAATGGCTGAGGAGGACTGGGAAGGTTGGAAACTTATGACTGAAAGATTGGGTAATAAAGTACAGCTTGTAGGTGATGATTTATTTGTAACAAACACTGAAAGATTAAGTAATGGAATAGAAAAGGGAGTTGCAAATTCCATACTTATTAAATTAAATCAAATTGGTACATTAACAGAAACATTAAATGCTATTGAAATGGCAAATAGAGCAGGGTATACTGCAGTAGTTTCTCATAGATCAGGTGAAACTGAAGATACTACTATTGCAGATTTAGTTGTTGCTGTAAATGCAGGGCAAATTAAAACTGGTGCTCCAGCAAGATCTGAAAGAGTAGCAAAATATAATCAATTGCTTAGAATAGAAGGGGAACTTGAAGGCGTTGCAGAATATAGAGGCAAAAAAGCATTTTTTAATATAAAGTAAATTAAATTAAAAGCAATATAAGATGATAGATGTTTTTATTTACATTTTGTATTGCTTTTTTAATAAAATTGTTGATAAAAAATATTAGGTAATAGTATAAATTTTATGTTAATATAAAATAAGATATTAAAAAAGAAAAGAGGATCATTGATGGACAAGAAGAAAAATATTTCTATGGCTGTTATTAAAAGATTGCCTAAGTATCATAGATATCTTGAAGAACTCATGAATAATGAAGTTGATAGAATTTCATCTAAAGAACTTGGGGAGAAGATAGGATTTACAGCATCTCAAATTAGGCAGGATTTAAATTGCTTTGGGGATTTTGGACAGCAAGGATATGGATATAATGTAAAAGAACTTTATAGTCAAATAAACACAATATTGGGACTAGACACTGTTCAAAATACTGTTATTGTAGGAGCCGGTAATATCGGACAAGCTATAGCTAATTATACTAGATTTGATAATATTGGATTCAATTTAACTGGGATATTTGATGCAAATCCAAAGCTTAATGGAAAAGAAATAAGAGGCGTAAAAATTCAACAAATGGATAAGTTAACTAGCCATATAAAAAATAACAATATTGATATTGGTATTATATGTGTACCAAGACTTAATGCTCAAAAGGTATGTGATATGCTAGTAAATGAAGGTGTTAAAGGTATATGGAATTTTGCACCTGTAGATTTAAATGTTCCAAGTGACGTAATTGTTGAAAATGTTCATTTAAGTGAAAGTTTAATGACACTTATATATTTGCTTCATACAAGAAATCAAAATAAATAATTGAAATTTTTGCACTTGTATAATCTTTAAATAATAAAGCATTTTTAGACTTTTATATGTTGCAAAAAAAGGAATAAACATATATAATCGTAATTGGAGTAGTTTTAATCTCTAAATATTTTTTTAATACACATTGTTATAATATTAACAAAATAAAAAAATGTGCAAAAAATAATTAATAATTTAGTAACAATATTTCTTTAAAAAGAAATTTTGTAAATAAAGCAAGTTCAAAAATTAAGGAGGATAAAAGGAATGGAATTAAAGAACGTAATTCTTGAAAAAGAAGAACATTTAGCTATTGTAACAATCAATAGACCAAAGGCATTAAACGCTCTAAATTCAGAAACTTTAAAGGACCTTGATACTGTAATTGCTGATTTAGAAAATGATTCTAATATTTATGCAGTTATATTAACAGGTGCTGGAGAAAAATCTTTTGTAGCTGGTGCTGATATTTCAGAAATGAAAGATTTAAATGAAAATGAAGGAAAAGAATTTGGTTCATTAGGTAACAAAGTATTTTTAAGACTTGAAAACTTAAACAAGCCTGTAATAGCTGCAATTCAAGGATTTGCGCTAGGTGGTGGTTGTGAAATATCAATGGCATGTGATATAAGAATTGCTTCTGATAAAGCTGTATTTGGTCAACCAGAAGTTGGTTTAGGTATTACTCCAGGATTTGGTGGCACTCAAAGATTAGCTAGAATAGTTGGTCTTGGTAAGGCTAAAGAAATGATATATACAGCAAGAAACATTAAAGCTGATGAAGCTTATAGAATTGGATTAGTTAATAAAGTTGTACCTTTAGAAAGTTTAATGGATGAAGCAAAGGCTATGGCATCAAAAATTATAGCTAATGCTCCTATAGCAGTTAGAATGAGTAAAGATGCTATAAATAGAGGTATGCAAGTATCAATAGATAAGGCAGTAGAAATTGAAGCTGAAAACTTTGGTAAGTGTTTCGCTAGCAGTGACCAAACTGAAGGAATGACAGCATTCTTAGAAAGAAGAAAAGAAAAGAACTTCCAAAACAAATAAAATTGTTTTTATAAGAATATTTAAGGAGGGTTAATTAAATGAATTTCGAATTAACTAAAGAACAACAACTTATGCAACAAATGGTTAGAGAATTCGCAGTAAATGAAGTTAAACCAATTGCTGCAGAAATCGACGAGACAGAACAATTCCCAATGGAAAATGTTAAAAAAATGGGTAAACTTGGAATGATGGGTATTCCATTTTCTAAAGAAGTAGGAGGAGCAGGTGGAGATGTATTATCATACATCATAGCTGTTGAAGAATTATCTAAAGTATGTGGTACTACAGGTGTTATTCTTTCTGCTCACACATCTTTATGTGCATCAGTAATTGATGAAAATGGTACTCCAGAACAAAAAGCTAAATATTTACCAGACCTTTGCTCTGGTAAGAAAATTGGTGCTTTTGGTTTAACAGAACCTAATGCAGGAACAGATGCAGCTGGACAACAAACAACTGCAGTACTTGATGGCGATCATTATGTATTAAATGGTTCAAAGATATTCATAACAAATGGTGGAGTTGCTGAAACTTTCATAATATTTGCTATGACTGATAAGAGCCAAGGAACTAGAGGAATTTCTGCATTTATCGTAGAAAAAGACTTTCCAGGATTCTCAATAGGTAATGTTGAAAATAAGATGGGTATTAGAGCATCTTCAACAACAGAACTTATTATGGAAGATTGTATAGTTCCAAAGGAAAACTTAATCGGAAAAGAAGGAAAAGGATTCAAGATAGCAATGCACACTCTTGATGGTGGAAGAATTGGTATTGCTGCTCAAGCTTTAGGTATTGCAGAAGGAGCTTTCGAAGAAGCTGTTGCATATATGAAAGAAAGAAAACAATTTAAGAAACCACTTGCTGCATTCCAAGGATTACAATGGTATATTGCAGAAATGGATGTTAAGATAGAAGCTGCTAAGCATTTAGTATATAAAGCTGCTATGAATAAGCAAATGGGTAAACCTTATACAGTAGAAGCTGCTAGAGCAAAACTTTTTGCAGCAGAAGTTGCTATGGAAGTAACAACTAAGGCAGTTCAAATCTTTGGTGGATACGGATTTACTAAGGAATATCCAGTTGAAAGAATGATGAGAGATGCTAAGATAACAGAAATCTACGAAGGAACTTCAGAAGTTCAAAAGATGGTTATCTCAGGAAACATTTTAAGATAGGAGGCACTAAATAATGAATATAGTAGTTTGTTTAAAGCAAGTTCCAGATACTACAGCTGTTAAGATAGATCCTAAAACTGGAACATTAATTAGAGATGGAGTTCCAGCTATAATAAACCCAGAAGATAAGCATGCATTAGAAGGAGCTCTTCAATTAAAGGAACAAGTTGGAGGAAAGGTTACAGTTCTTAGCATGGGTATTCCTAATGCTAAAGCAGCACTTAGAGAAGCATTATGTATGGGTGCAGATGAAGCTGTACTTTTAACTGATAGAGTACTTGGAGGAGCTGATACTTTAGCAACTTCAAAAGCTTTAGCTGGTCTTATAAAGAAATTCGATTATGATTTAATATTTGCTGGAAGACAAGCAATTGATGGTGATACTGCACAAGTTGGACCAGAAATAGCTGAACATTTAGGAATTCCTCAAGTAACATATGTTCAAAATGTTGAAGTTAAAGGTGATACATTAGTAGTTAACAGAGCATTAGAAGATGGACATCAAATTGTTGAAGTTAAGACTCCTTGTCTATTAACTGCAATTGAAGAATTAAACGAAGCTAGATACATGAATGTTTCAAGAATCTTTGAAACATCTGATGATGAAATAAAAGTTATGACTGCAGCTGATATAGATGTAGATGCAAGCGAATTAGGATTAAAAGGTTCACCTACAAAAGTTAAGAAGTCAATGACTAAAGAAGTTAAGGGAGCTGGCGAATTAGTTAAAGAAGCACCTAAGGAAGCAGTAGCTTACGTTTTAGGAAAATTAAAAGAAAAACACTACATCTAATATATAGGAGGAAAGTTTATTATGAACATAGCAGATTATAAAGGCGTTTGGGTCTTCGCTGAACAAAGAGAAGGCGAATTACAAAAAGTATCTTTAGAACTACTTGGAGAAGGTAGAAGAGTTGCAGATAAATTAGGAGTTGAGCTTACAGCTGTACTTTTAGGTAACAATGTAAAAGCATTAGCAAATACATTAGCTGAACATGGTGCTGATAAAGTATTAGTTGCTGAAGATAAAAATTTAGAGCATTATACAACTGATGCTTACACAAAAGTAATTTGTGATTTAGCAAATGAAAGAAAACCAGGAATCTTATTTGTAGGAGCTACATTTATTGGAAGAGATTTAGGTCCAAGAATAGCTGCTAGATTATCTACAGGACTTACAGCTGACTGTACATCAATTGATGTTGAAGTTGAAAATGGTGGATTACTTGCTACAAGACCAGCATTTGGTGGTAACTTAATGGCAACAATAGCTTGCCCAGATCACAGACCTCAAATGGCTACAGTAAGACCAGGAGTATTCGAAAAAGTTACTACTGATCCAAGCAAGTGTCAAATAGAAGAAGTTAAAGTAGAATTAGCTGATAGCGATGTTAGAACAAAGGTTATAGAAACAGTTAAAACTGCAAAAGATATAATTGATATTTCAGAAGCAAAAGTAATAGTTTCTGGTGGTAGAGGAGTTGGATCTAAAGAAAACTTCCAATTACTTAAGGAACTTGCAGATGTTTTAGGTGGAGTTGTTGCTGGATCTAGAGCTGCTGTAGAAAAAGGATGGATAGAAAATGCATATCAAGTTGGTCAAACTGGTAAAACTGTTAAACCATCAATTTATATAGCTTGTGGTATTTCAGGAGCTATTCAACACGTTGCTGGTATGCAAGATTCTGATATGATTATTGCAATTAACAAAGATGAAAGTGCACCAATATTCCAAGTTGCTGACTATGGAATAGTTGGAGATGTTAAGAAAGTTTTACCTGAATTAATTGCACAAGCAAAAGCAATTAAAGAAGCTGAATAATATTATTTGGAGGGAACAATAATGAAAAAAGTATTTGTACTTGGTGCAGGAACTATGGGTTCTGGTATCGTTCAAGCTTTCGCTCAAAAAGGATGCGAAGTTATAGTTAGAGATATTAAAGAAGAATTCGTTCAAAGAGGAATAGCAGGAATCCAAAAAGGATTAGAAAAGAGAGTTGCTAAAGGAAAAATGAGCGAAGAAGATAAGGAGGCTATACTTTCAAGAATATCAGGAACTACTGATATGAAACTTGCAGCTGATTGTGACTTAGTTGTTGAAGCAGCTGTTGAAAATATGAAAATAAAGCAATCAATATTTGCTGAACTTGATGAAATTTGTAAGCCAGAAACAATCTTAGCTTCAAATACATCTTCTCTTTCAATAACTGAAGTAGCTTCAGCTACAAAGAGACCAGATAAGGTTATAGGAATGCATTTCTTTAATCCAGCTCCAGTTATGAAGCTTGTTGAAGTTATAAGAGGTGCTGCTACATCTCAAGAAACTTTTGATGCAGTTAAAGCTGTTGCTGAAAAAATAGGAAAGACTCCAGTAGAAGTTAAGGAAGCTCCAGGATTTGTTGTAAATAGAATATTAATCCCAATGATTAATGAAGCTGCTTTCATTCTTCAAGAAGGCGTTGCTACTGCTGAAGATATTGATGCTGCTATGATGCTTGGTGCTAACCATCCAATGGGACCTTTAGCATTAGGTGATTTAGTTGGTCTTGATATAGTAGTTGCTATAATGGATGTATTATACAATGAAACTGGTGATAGTAAGTATAGATGTTGTACATTACTTAGAAAGTATGTTAGAGCTGGATGGCTTGGAAGAAAGTCAGGAAAGGGATTCTACGATTACAATAAGTAATTCTTTACTACTATGTAAATAGCAAAGTGCTTAGAAAATATTTTTCTAAGCACTTTGTTTTTATGCCTTTTTTATAATTTTCTTTATATTTGTAATTAGAACTGTTACAACAGTACTACCAGGGGTTATTGGTGATTTCTTAAGAGGCCTATTCAATATTGGGTAATAAATGTTTGTTTGGTATAATTACCACAATTAAAAAGTAAAATAATATGTTAATTTTTTTAATAATATTGTATAATTAATAAGTGTATATAAAAAAATGCTTTATAGCAGTAAAATGGGGGTTAGAAAACCATGTACAAAATAATGAAAAAAAGGCAACTTAACGAGAATATATACTTAATGGATGTATATGCACCTAGAGTTGCAAAATCAGCTGAACCAGGACAATTTGTTATTGTTAAAACAGATGAAAAAGGAGAAAGAATTCCTTTAACTGTCTGTGATTATGACAGAGAAGCTGGAACAGTTACAATAGTTTTCCAAACTATTGGAGCTTCAACTATTGAAATGGCAAAATACGAAGAAGGAGATTCTTTTAGAGATTTTGTTGGACCACTTGGACAACCTTCTGAATTAATTCATGAAGACATAGATGAATTAAAGAAAAAGAACATATTATTTATTGCAGGAGGAGTTGGTACTGCACCAGTTTATCCTCAAGTAAAATGGCTTGCTTCAAAAGGTGTTAAGGCAGATGTAATAGTTGGTGCTAGAAATACTAATATAGTAATTCTTGAAGATGAAATGAAAGAAGTAGCTGGTAACTATTATTTAGCAACTGATGATGGTTCATCAGGCTTTAAGGGAATGGTTACAGATAAATTAAAAGATTTAGTTCAAAATGAAGGCAAAAAGTATGATTTAGTAGTAGCAATAGGACCAATGATAATGATGAAATTTGTTTGCTTACTTACTAAAGAATTAAATATTAAAACTATTGTAAGTATGAATCCTATTATGGTTGATGGTACTGGAATGTGTGGTGCATGCAGAGTGACTGTTGGAGACGAAGTTAAATTCGCATGTGTTGATGGACCAGAATTTGACGGCCATTTAATTAATTTTGACCAAGCAATGAGAAGACAAGCTATGTATAAAACTGAAGAAGGAAGAGCTAAACTTAAAGAAGAAGAAGGAGATACGCATCACGGTGGATGTGGTCATTGTGGAGGTGACAAGTAATGGAAGTAGTAGATAGAATGAAAAAGATACCAGTTAGAGAACAAGATCCAAAAGTTAGAGCAACTAATTTTGAAGAAGTATGTTTAGGATATAATGAAGAAGAAGCAATGGCTGAAGCTTCAAGATGTTTAAATTGTAAAAATCCAAGATGTGTTGGAAAATGCCCAGTTAGTGTTCCAATTCCAAGATTTATAGAACAAGTTAAGCTTGGTAATTTTGCTGAAGCTGCTAAAATTATTGCTGAAGCTTCTGCACTTCCTGCTGTTTGTGGTAGAGTATGTCCACAAGAAAAGCAATGTGAAAGCCAATGTGTACTTGGAATTAAGGGTGAAGCTATATCAATAGGTAAACTTGAAAGATTTGTTGCTGATTGGGCAAGAGAACATAATGTAGATCTTTCACAAACTGCTCCTAAAAATGGTAAAAAAGTTGCAGTAATAGGATGTGGTCCTGCAGGTATAACTTGTGCTGGTGATTTAGCAAAACTAGGCTATGATGTAACTATATTTGAAGCATTACATGAAGCAGGCGGAGTTTTAGTTTATGGTATACCAGAATTTAGATTACCTAAATCTACAGTTGTTAAGGGTGAAATAGAAAACCTTAAAAAACTTGGTGTAAAAATTGAAACAAATGTTATTATAGGTAAAACTGTTACAATTGATGAGTTATTTGACAAAGAAGGATTCCAAGCAGCATTTATAGGATCAGGTGCTGGTCTTCCAAGATTTATGGGAATTAAAGGTGAAGATGCTAATGGAGTATGTTCTGCTAATGAATTCTTAACAAGAAACAACTTAATGAAAGCATTTAAGGATGATTATGCTACTCCAATTAGAGCTGGTAAAAAGGTTGCCGTAGTTGGTGGAGGAAATGTTGCAATGGATGCAGCAAGAACAGCTTTAAGACTAGGAGCAGAGGTTCACATAGTATATAGAAGAGGTGAAGAAGAACTTCCAGCAAGAGCTGAAGAAGTACATCATGCTAAAGAAGAAGGAATAATATTTGATTTATTAACTAATCCAGTAGAAATTGTTGAAGACGAAAATGGATGGGTTAAATCTATAAAATGTATTAAAATGGAACTTGGAGAACCAGATGCATCTGGAAGAAGAAAACCAGTAGAAATTAAAGGTTCAGAATTTGAAATTGATGTAGATACAGTAATAATGTCACTTGGTACATCGCCAAATCCATTAATTTCATCTACAACTAAGGGACTTGAAATTAATAATAGAAAGTGTATTGTTGCTTCAGAAGAAACTGGTGCTACTACTAGAGAAGGAGTATTTGCAGGTGGAGATGCAGTAACAGGTGCTGCTACAGTTATACTTGCTATGGGAGCTGGAAAGAAAGCTGCAAAGGGAATACACGAATATTTACAAAATAAATAATGTAATTTCATTAAAAAAACTAGTTTGGCTTTTAGCCAAGCTAGTTTTTTTTACCTTATTTCAATAAAAAAAATACATAATATGGTAATATTCTTAGAACATAATACATAATATATAATATGGAAGTTAAATTATTTATCTTTCAATTTGTTTTGTACAAAATCTATAAAAAGTGGGGGAGACTTTATGAAAAAGGTAAGGAAATTGGTAGCTTTATTAACATTAACAGCAACAGTTTTGTCAGTATTTAGTATTGAAGGATGTAATTCAAGTAGCAATAGCAAAAAGGTTAGCGTGGATATTTTTCAATACAAAGTAGAAGCAAAGGAGGCATTAGAGGATGCGGCAAAAGAATATGAAAAAGAAAATCCTAATGTAGAGATAAATGTTGAAACTGTTGGTGGCGGAAGTGATTATAATGCAGCACTTAAGACAAAATTTAGTTCTGGAGAAGAACCAGTTATATATAATATTGGAGGCACTCAAGATGCAAATGATTGGAAGGATAAATTGGAAGATCTAAGTGCTGAAAGTTGGGTTCAAAAAGCATATGATGGAACATTAGATGCAGTAACATTAAATGGCAAAGTTTATGGAATGCCATTAGCACAAGAAGGGTATGGCCTTGTATATAATAAGGAATTGTTAAGCAAGGCAGGAATTGATGCAGAGAAAATAGCTACTTTTGATGAGTTGCAAAAGGCATTTGAAACATTAGATTCTAAAAAGGCTGAACTTGGAATAGATAGTGTATTTGTACTTCCTGGAAACGAAAAGTGGGTACAGGGACTTCATTTAACTAATGTAGCTTTTTCTAATGAATTTAAAAGTTCTAAGGAAGCATATGAATCAAAAAGTATAGAATTTAAATATGCAGACCAATTAAAAAAATTAGTGGATTTAGAATTAAAATATGCATATAAACCAGATGGAAAAGATTCATCAGTTAATGGAGTTGACTATTCTACACAAGTTGAAAAGCAATTTGCACTAGGAAAAGCAGCAATTATTCAACAGGGAAATTGGATTTATGGGACATTAAAAGGAATTGATGAAAAAATAGCAGATAACGTAGGAATATTACCAATGCCTCTTGAAGGTGTTTCAGAAGGGAAAATTCCTGTGGGAGTTCCATATTATTGGGCTGTAAATTCTACTAAAACTGATGAGGAAAAGGAAGCAGCTAAAGACTTTTTAAATTGGCTTTATACTTCTGATGAAGGTAAAAAAAGAATTGTAAATGATTTTAATTTTATTCCAGCAATTAAAGGTTATGATTCTGATGAATTGCAGCCTAAGGATCCTTTATCAAAATCTGTTATTAAATATTGTAATGAAGGAAAAACAATGCCTTGGGTATTTATGGGATATCCTACAGGATGGGGAGAAAACAATATAGGAGCTGACATGCAAAAATACTTTAGTGGTGACTATACATGGGAACAATTTGTAAAAACTCAAAAAGAAACTTGGAGCAATGCTAGAAATCAATAAACAAAGAAATAAACTTAAAGATGTAAAGGGGAGAGCTTTTGTGAAGAAGAAAATATCTTTTTGGCTGTTTTTAGCGCCTGTACTTGTGGCATTTATATTAGTTGTTTTGATTCCACTTATTATGGGGATATACTATTCATTTACAGATTGGAATGGCATAGGAAATAATGCAGATTTTGTTGGATTAAAAAATTATATATCATCATTTAAAGATGCAGAGTTTAGAAATTCATTTTGGTTTACTACTAAATTTACTATAGTATCAGTTATTATATTAAATATTATGGGTTTTGGACTTGCACTTTTGGTAACTAAAAAATGAAAATAAATGGAGCATTAAAAACTATATTTTTTATGCCTAATTTAATTGGTGGTCTTATATTGGGATTTATTTGGCAATTTATATTTAAAGAAGTTTTTGCATCACTTGGAAACACCTTAAATCAAGAATGGCTTAAAGGATGGCTATCAAATGAAAAAACAGGATTTTTAGGGCTTGTAATATTAATGAGTTGGCAAATGGCTGGATATTTAATGATTATATATATATCAGGAATTCAAAATATATCAAAGGATCTTTTAGAAGCAGCTACTATTGATGGGGCTAATGCTTGGCATAGGCTTAGGCACATTATTTTCCCACTTGTAAGACCTGCATTTACTGTAAGTGTATTTTTAACATTATCTAATTCATTTAAGCTTTATGATCAAAATCTTTCATTAACTGCTGGTGGTCCTGGAAATGCTACTCAAATGATGGCTATGAATATATATAATACTGCATTTCAAAAGAACTTAATGGGTCAAGCTCAAGCTAAAGCAGTCATTTTACTAGTGATAGTTGGAATAATATCCTTATCTCAAGTTTATTTTTCAAAGAAAAAGGAGGTTGAGGCTTAAATGGGAAAAAGAACAAAAGATTTGGAAAACAATGAAGAGCTTGTATCTGGTGATTCAAAAATAAAGAAAGTAGCTTTGTACGTACTTGGGATTATTTTAGGATTAATATTTTTATCACCTTTTTATATTCTTATTATTAATTCCTTTAAAAGCAAAAAAGAAATATTCAAAGATACATTAACAATGCCCATAGAGTGGGTATTTGACAATTACGTAGATGCCTTTGAAAAACTAGATTTTTTAAGAGCCTTTGGAATGTCTGTACTTGTTTCAGTAGTAAGTATTGCCATTATAGTAATATTTACCTCCATGGCAGCATGGAATTTACAAAGAACCAGAGGCAAAAAGAGTAATATAATTTTTATGATGTTTGTTGTATCAATGCTAGTACCATTTCAAGCTGTAATGCTTCCACTTGTAAATATTATGGGTAAACTTAATATGCTTAATGTGCCAGGTCTTATATTTATGTATTTTGGCTTTGGATCATCACTTTCAATATTTTTATATCATGGATTTGTAAAGAGCATTCCAAGAGATTTAGATGATGCTGCTATGATTGATGGATGTAGCAAATTTCAAACATTTTGGTATATAATTTTTCCACTTTTGAAACCTACAACTATTACTGTAGTTATTTTAAATCTTGTTTGGATATGGAATGACTATTTACTTCCATCACTTGTTATTAATAAAAGTGGTACTCAGACTATACCACTAAAAACATTTTATTTCTTTGGACAATTTACTAAGCAGTGGAATTTAGCATTGGCTGGGCTTGTTATAACAATTATTCCAGTTATTATATTCTATATGATAGCCCAAAAACAAATAATAAGATCTATTACAGAAGGCAGTGTAAAATAAAAAACGTAACTAAGTATGTAATTATATACTTAGTTACGCTTTTTACTATTTGTTCCCTAATTTTTTCAATTCGTTAGATTCTTCATTTAGTAAATTTACAAGTGATTTTACAGCCTTTACTATTTCAACATTTTTGTTACTTATTTCAAAGGTATTTTCAGAATGAGCAGAAACCTCTTCTGTAATTGCACTTATAGTTTGTATATCGTCAGTTATTGAAATATTAGCAGCATCAAGTATATTTATATTGTTGTTTAGTTCGCTGCAAAGTATTTTTATGTTTGAAGAATTTTTTGAAATTTTATTAAAGTTTTCAGCAGTATTTATGGCGTAATTATTTTGTGTCTCATTATTTTCAATTAATGTATTAATTAATTCTACAACTATTGAAAGTTCTTTTGTAATATTTTCAATAAGTGATCCTATGTTTCCAGTTGCGCTTTGGGTTTGACTTGCTAGGTCTGAAATTTCACTAGCAACTACAGCAAAACCTTTACCAGCTTCACCAGCTCTTGCTGCTTCAATTGATGCATTTAATGATAAAAGGCTAGTTTCATCTGCAACATTGTCTATAACTTCAACAATGGAATTCATTTTAGATGTATATTCATTTAATTTTTCCAGTTCAACTTTTACTTTAGTGCTTGATTGGCTAGATATCTTTCCGTAATTAATTAAATTATCAATTGAATTTTGACCATCTCCAATTAAGTTTTGTGACTCCATTACATTTGAATCGATTGTTTCAGAAGCAGATTTTACAGTTTTTATGTGTTCTTGAATTTCATCTGTTTTTATTAATTGATTTTGCACTGCATCTGCAGTATTTGTAGAACCTGTTTTTACTTCTGCCATTGAATTTTTTGTATCTATTGATGAAGTTTCTAGTATGTTCATTTTTCCTTCTATTTCAGTAACTTTATCAGATATATTATGAGATTTTGTTGTTATTTTTTTTATCATATCAGTTAAAGTATTTTTTTGGTTATTTATGCTTTTTAGTTTTTCATTACTAATATGAAGATTTATAAATGAAACATATACACCACATATACATGTTAATGTAATAATTAACAATTGCAATAATATTTGTTCTAAATTAGATTGAGCATTAAGAGTTCCATTGTAATATAAAAAAGAAAAAATTATATTTTCAATTACAATACATATACATATTTTTGCAGAATATTTAATATCCCTATATACAGTAATAGCTATTACCATTGGTATAACATAAGTTACAGAAGAAGTATTATTTGAACCAATTAAAATAATTGTATAAAACAATGCAAAGCCATAAGAAACAAGGTGCTTGTTAAAATTATTATTAGGCTTTTTAATAAATTTTGTCCAACCTAGTATAATTGTGGCAAGAAACAGCAGTGTTAATGCAGAATCTAAAATTACATTAAAGGTTCCTCGTATTGCATTTATTAAATAAACAATTGTTAAAATAATTTCTTCAAATGTTAAAAAGCATAATACTGTACAATTGTATTTACCTAATTCATCAAGATTGTAAATCTTATTTATGAGTTTATTTTTAGTATTAATCATTTTTAATCATCTCCCTATTATATTTCATACCATAAATAATTTTCGTCATATAATTTTTAGAATTTATAATTTTCTTTGAAATTTTACAAATAGTACATAAAATAGGTTACTTTATATTTGGAATTAATAGTACTTTTTTAGTGTATAATAAGAAATAATGAGGTGATAAAGTGGATTTTAAAAAGATAATTTGTAATGACAATAGTATAGTTTTAAAAAATGTAGAAAATTTCAACATAAAGCAAATTGCAGAATGTGGTCAATGTTTTAGGTGGAAAAAGATAAAGGAATTAGATTATGTAGGTGTTGCTTATGAAAGAGTTATTGAAGTTATTCAAAAAGATGATACTGTAACAATATTAAATTCAACAAAAGATGATTTTTATAATATATGGCTGGAATATTTTGATTTACATAGAGATTATACAAGTATAAAAAAGGAACTAAGTAAAGATCCTATATTAAAAGAGAGTGTAAAGTATGGATACGGTATTAGAATATTAAATCAAGAACCGTTTGAAATGCTTATTAGTTTTATTATTTCTGCAAGAAATAGTATTCCTGTTATTTCAAGGACAATTGAGAGAATCTCAAAAAAATATGGCAAAAAAATAACATATAATGGAGAAACATATTATGCATTTCCAACTATACAAGAGATTTCAGGTGCTACGGAGGATGAAATAAGAGAAACAGGAGCATCTTTTAGGAGTAAATATATAGTAGATACTATAAATAATCTATTAAATAATGAAGATGAATCATATAATCTTGATTACATTAAAGAATTAAATGATGATTTATGCCACACAGAACTTCAAAAATTTAAGGGAGTAGGTAGTAAAGTTGCTGATTGCATAATGCTTTTTTCTATGAAAAAAACATCTGCGTTTCCTGTTGATGTATGGGTAAAAAGAGCTATGATACATTTTTATGGTATAGAAGATGTATCCCTAAATAAAATAAGAATTTTTGCTAGAAATAAATTTAAAGAATTATCTGGATTTGCTCAGCAATACCTATTTTATAATGCAAGGGAAAATAGGATAAATATAGATTAACATTTTTATTTAAATATAATTATTAATTTATTAATAAAGTAAAGTATACAGTATAAAAAGTATATTGTTTGGAAGAAAAAGCTAAAAATAAATTAAAAACTCCATATATGCATTATTTTACTTTTAAAGTATGTTATAATATGTATAGATTGTTATTTTTATAACAATCTATATAATGTGTGGTGAAAAAATAATATGGAGGAAAATAATGTTTGAGTTTGAAAATCGTTTGAGTAAATTAAAACATGAAGTTTTGACAGAAGTTGCAAAATTAGCAATGAAGGATTTAGTTACAGAAGAAAATATAGAAAAGATTCCTTACGAAGTAATAAAAGGCGATGTAGCCCACTATAGATGTTGCGTATATAAGGAAAGAGCAATAGTTTTAGAAAGAGCAAAACTTGCAGCAGGATTTTTAGCAAATGGAGATAGTGAAAATAAGAATTTAATAGATATAAAAGAAAATGAACAGATAATGTATGTAATAGAAGCAGCTTGTGATAAATGTCCAATAAATAAGTATTCTGTTACAGATTCTTGTAGAAATTGTGTGGCCCATAAATGTCAAGAAGCTTGTAACTTTGGTGCTATAAGCTATATTAATGGAAGAGCGTTTATAAATTATGAAATATGTAAAGAATGTGGTATGTGTAAAAAAGTTTGTCCATACAATGCTATAGCAGAAGTTATGAGACCATGTAAGGTTGTCTGTCCAACTGGAGCATTAGAAATAGATAAAGAAACTAGAAGATCTAAAATAGATGAAAGTAAATGTATTAATTGTGGTGCATGTATGGCTGCATGTCCATTCGGTGCTATTTCAGATAAGAGTTTAATTGTTCCTGTTGCAAAGGCGTTATCAAATAAGGAAAAGATATATGCAACAGTTGCACCTGCAATAGCTGGTCAATTTGGAATGAAGGTAAAATATGGACAAATAAAAAATGCAATTAAAAAATTAGGCTTTGTAGATATGGTTGAAGCTGCATGTGGAGCAGATGCAGTAACTGTTCATGAAAGTAATGAATTTGTAGAAAGAATGGAAAGAGGAGATAAGTACATGACAAATTCATGTTGCCCTGGATTCCATTCATATATAGAAAAGGTATTCCCAGATCAGGTAGATAGAATATCAGGAACTGTATCACCTATGGTTGCAGCAGGAAGATATATAAAGATGAAAGACAAGGATGCTAAGGTTGTGTTTATAGGACCTTGTACAGCTAAAAAGAGTGAAGCTGCTAAGAAAAATTTAAAAGATTCAACTGATTATGTAATAACATTTGAAGAATTAGCTGCGTTATTTGAAGCTTTTGACATAAATCCGGCAGAATGTGAAGATGAAGTAGTAGATGAAGCATCAACATTTGGTAGAGGTTTTGGAGCCTTAGGTGGTCTTACTGCAGCTATACAAAACTATGTTAAGGATAAGAACATAGATATAGAATTTAAACCTGTTAAGGTATCTGGACCTGATGAAATTAAAAGAACAATGACTATGGCCAAAGTAGGAAAAATGCCAGGAAACTTTATTGAAGGTATGATGTGTGAAGGTGGTTGCATAAATGGTGCATCTAAAATAACACCTACAATGAAAGCAAAGGGAAAATTCATGAAAGAAAATATGCAGGCATCAAGAAAATCGGTTTTAGCTGACGAAAAAATTGAAGAATTTACTGGTATAAACTTAGAAAAGTAAACAAGCCTTATATATAAATTTTAGTGTTATCAATTATTTATGTAATTGGTAGCACTTTTTTTATAAAATTAATTCTTAAGATTAAGTGGTTTTGTATTTTGATTAAATATACTATTGAAGTAACAATTAATTATTTATAATAAAGAATTATTTAGAAAAAGTGAGTAATATTGCAATATTTTTAGGAAATAGCATATAATCGGCTAAATTGAGGGTATAATATATATTGTATTATTTGAATAAAATATCATGAAGATATATTATAATAATTGTATTAGCACTCTAATGGAGTGAGTGCTAACAAATGAAAAATAATAAATTAATAATATATATAAAATTTAAGGAGGGAATTTTAATGAATATTAAACCACTTGGAGAAAGAGTAGTAATTAAAAAGTTAGAGGCAGAGGAAAAAACTAAAAGCGGTATAGTTTTAACTGGAGCTGCAAAAGAAAGACCACAAGAAGCTGAAGTAGTTGCAGTAGGTCCTGGTGCAATAGTTGATGGTAAAAGAGTTGAAATGGAAGTTAAAGTTGGCGATAAAGTTTTATATTCTAAATATGCAGGAAATGAAGTTAAGGTAGCTGGAGAAGAATATACTATACTTAAACAAGAAGATATATTAGCAATAGTTGAATAATTAGGAGGTAATTATATTATGGCAAAAATGATTAAATTTAGTGAAGATGCAAGAAGAGCAATGCAAGTTGGTGTTGATAAATTAGCAGATACTGTAAAGGTAACTTTAGGTCCTAAAGGAAGAAACGTTGTTTTAGATAAGAAGTTTGGAGCTCCACTCATAACAAATGATGGTGTTTCTATAGCAAGAGAAATTGAACTTGAAGATCCATACGAAAACATGGGAGCACAACTTGTAAAAGAAGTTGCAACAAAGACAAATGATGTAGCAGGTGATGGTACTACTACAGCAACACTTTTAGCACAAGCAATTATAAGAGAAGGACTTAAAAATGTAACTGCAGGAGCTAATCCAATGCTTCTTAGAAATGGTATTAACATGGCTGTAGAAAAGGCAGTAGAAGAAATTAAAAAGATTTCTAAAAAAGTTGATGGAAAAGAAGATATAGCAAGAGTTGCATCAGTTTCAGCTGCAGATGAAAATATAGGTAAATTAATATCAGATGCTATGGAAAAAGTAGGTAACGAAGGTGTTATTACTATAGAAGAATCTAAATCAATGGGAACTGAACTTGATGTAGTTGAAGGTATGGAATTTGATAGAGGATATGTATCAGCTTACATGTCAACAGATCTTGAAAAGATGGAAGCAAATCTTGATAACCCATATATATTAATAGTTGACAAGAAGATTTCAAATATTCAAGAAATATTACCATTATTAGAACAAATAGTTCAAGGTGGCAAGAAGCTTCTAATAATAGCTGAAGATGTTGAAGGTGAAGCTCTTCAAACATTAGTAGTTAATAAATTAAGAGGAACATTTACATGTGTTGCTGTAAAAGCTCCAGGTTTTGGTGATAGAAGAAAAGAAATGCTTCAAGATATAGCTATTTTAACTGGTGGTGAAGTTATTTCAGAAGAACTTGGAAGAGAACTTAAAGATGTAACTTTAGATATGTTAGGACAGGCAGATAGTGTAAAAGTAACTAAAGAACATACTACTATAGTTAATGGTAAAGGAAACTCTGTAGAAATAAAAGAAAGAGTTAGCCAAATTAAGAATCAAATAGAAGAAACTACTTCAGAATTTGATAGAGAAAAATTACAAGAAAGACTTGCAAAACTTGCAGGTGGAGTTGCTGTTGTTAAAGTAGGAGCAGCTACAGAAACAGAACTTAAAGAAAGAAAATTAAGAATAGAAGATGCTTTAAATGCAACTAAAGCAGCAGTTGAAGAAGGTATAGTAGCAGGTGGTGGTACTGCATATGTTAATATAATAAATGAAGTAGCTAAATTAAAATCTGATGTACCTGATACTCAAGTTGGTATAAACATTATAGTAAGAGCATTAGAAGAACCAATGAGACAAATTGCATTTAATGCAGGTCTTGAAGGATCAGTAATAATAGATAAGATAAAGAATAGTGAAGCTGGAATGGGATATGATGCCCTTCACGATCAATATATAGATATGGTTAAGGGTGGAATTGTTGATCCAACTAAGGTTACAAGATCAGCACTTCAAAATGCAGCATCAGTTGCAGCTACATTCTTAACAACAGAAGCAGCAGTAGCAGAAATTCCATCAAAGGAACCTCAAATGCCAGCAGGTGCTCCAGGAATGGAAGGAATGTACTAAAATTAAATAAGAAAAATAATTATATAGGCTATGCATAAAAAAGTGCATAGCCTTTTTGCTATAGCTTTTTATAAAAAAATTAGTGGACAATATTATAAAAATTGAATAAGTGGTAATAATTATAATATCCGTAAGGAAAATATAATTATTAAGGAGTAATTGATATGAAAAAAGAAATATTTCCACTAAATAATAATAAAGTCGTAAAAAGAGGATTTACATTAGTTGAACTTATAGCTGTAATGGCAATAGTAGCTATTTTATCTGCAGTATCTATTCCTAAGATAGCAGGTTATATTGAAGAGGCTAAAAAAACAAAAGCTTTAGTAGGGGCTAGGGAAGTTGTTATGGCTGCTCAAACATATAACTTCAATAAAGCAGAACAAATAAAAGAGGATGATACTTATAAGACATTTAAAAACAAAATTATTGATAGTAACTATTTAAAACTTGATAAGGATAATGATGATAATTATATTGATAATGTAGATGATACATTAACATATGGAGAACTTCAAAAAATTGTAGAAGGTAAACAAGATTTTAAAGTTGAAAATGATAAAGTTTGCATGCCATAAAAAATAATGATAAATTACAATGTTTTTCTGATATTTATTGTTTTTTAATTGATTTTTATATGTCAAAATTCAATTTTACATTTGTATTCTATTGACTTTGACAAATTGATACATTATAATAAATTTAATTTGAAAACTCAAAATACAGATAATCTGTATTTTGATTTAGCATGCTAAAATTTTATTTTTTTATTAATTAATCAATGGCATACTATACATTAATCGACTATGTCGTTTTTTTTATATGCAAAAATAGGATTTTTTTGGTATGCTTTATTAAAAAAGTAAACAAAAAATAAATAAGTTTCAAAAGGGAGGATATTTTTTATGGCAACAATTTTAAAACAAGGTTATACTTTCGATGATGTTTTGTTAATGCCTAACAAATCAGAAATACTACCAAGAGAGGTTTCCTTAAAAACTAATCTTACAAAGACAATTGCTTTAAACATACCAATGATAAGTGCAGGGATGGATACAGTTACTGAATCTAAGATGGCAATTGCAATGGCTAGAGAAGGTGGCATAGGCGTTATACATAAAAATATGACAATAGAAGAGCAGGCAAAAGAAGTTGATAAGGTAAAAAGACAAGAAAATGGAGTAATTACAGATCCTATATTCTTAACACCAGAACAAACACTTCAAGATGCTGAAGATTTAATGGCTCAATATAGAATATCAGGAGTTCCTATAACAGTTAACGGAAAACTAGTTGGAATTCTTACAAACAGAGATACGACTTTTGAAACAGATTTTTCTAAAAAAATTGGAGATGTTATGACTAAAGAAAATTTAGTTACTGCTCCAGAAAATACTACAATTGAAGAAGCAAAAGAAATTTTAAAGAAACATAAGATTGAAAAGTTACCTTTAGTAGATAATGAAGGAAATCTTAAAGGATTAATTACTATTAAAGATATCGAAAAGACTAAAGCATATCCAAATGCTGCAAAGGATTCTAAAGGAAGATTACTTTGTGGTGCAGCTGTTGGAGTAACAAAAGATATGATGATGAGAGTAGAAGCTTTAGTTAAAGCTAAAGTTGATGTAATTGTTCTTGATACTGCTCATGGTCATTCAAAGGGCGTTTTAGATGCTGTAACTCAAGTTAAAAAAGCTTATCCTGATCTTCAAGTTATAGCTGGTAATGTTGCCACAGCTGAAGCTACAGAAGATTTAATTAAGGCTGGTGCTGATTGTGTTAAGGTTGGTATAGGACCTGGTTCAATTTGTACAACAAGAGTTGTTGCTGGTGTAGGAGTACCTCAGTTAACAGCTGTTATGGATTGTGTTGAAGCTGCTAGAAAATATGGTATACCAGTAATTGCTGATGGTGGTATTAAATATTCT